>JAOUQQ010000115.1 GCA_029879245.1 Chromatiales bacterium
TCGGCCTGGCCTTCGGTGGCTCGCTGATCTCCATCTTCGCCCGTCTCGGCGGCGGCATCTTCACCAAGGGTGCCGACGTCGGCGCCGACATCGTCGGCAAGGTCGAGGCCGGGATTCCCGAGGATGATCCACGCAACCCGGCGGTTATCGCCGACAACGTGGGCGACAACGTGGGGGATTGCGCCGGCATGGCTGCCGACCTGTTCGAGACCTACGCGGTGACCGTGGTGGCCACCATGCTGCTCGGCGGTCTGCTGCTCGGCACTTCTGACCCCTCCGTGGTGATCTACCCGCTGGTGCTGGGCGGCGTTTCCATCATCGCCTCCATCATCGGTACCTTCTTCGTCAAGGTGCGTGACGGCGGCAAGATCATGAATGCCCTCTATCGCGGCCTCATCGTCTCCGGAGTGCTGGCCGCGGTCGCCTTCTGGTTTGTCACCGACAATATGATGGGCGGCGTTGCCATCGAGGGCGTGGCCAATACCTCTCTAGCCCTCTACGGCTCGGCGATGATCGGCCTGGTGCTTACCGCCGCGATGGTGGTGATCACCGAGTACTACACCGCCACCGAATACGCCCCGGTACGCCACATCGCCGAGGCCTCCACCACCGGTGACGGTACCAACGTCATCGCCGGTCTGGGTGTCTCGATGAAGTCGACCGCCGCTCCGGTACTGGCTGTCTGTGCCTCGATCTGGGGTGCCTACGACCTGGCGGGCCTCTACGGTATCGCCATCGCTGCCACCTCCATGCTCTCGATGACCGGTATCATCGTGGCGCTCGACGCCTACGGCCCGATCACCGATAACGCCGGTGGTATCGCCGAGATGGCCGAGCTGGATGAGAAGATCCGCAACATCACCGACCCGCTCGACGCGGTGGGCAACACCACCAAGGCGGTGACCAAGGGCTACGCTATCGGTTCTGCCGGCCTCGCCGCCCTGGTACTGTTTGCCGACTATACCCACACCCTTGAGAAGGCGGGTGGCGGTCACGGCATCTCCTTCGACCTCTCCAACCACATGGTGATCATCGGCCTCTTCATAGGTGGCCTTGTTCCCTACCTGTTCGGTGCGATGTCGATGGAGGCAGTAGGTCGTGCCGCTGGCGGTATCGTCAACGAGGTACGCCGCCAGTTCAAAGAGAAACCCGGCATCATGGACTACAGCGAGAAGCCCGATTACGGCCGCGCTGTGGACATGCTGACCAAGGCGGCGATCAAGGAGATGATCATCCCCTCGCTGCTGCCGATCGCCGTGCCGATCGCCGTTGGCCTGATACTTGGGCCAGAGGCGCTGGGTGGCCTGCTCATCGGTACCATCATTACCGGTATCTTCGTCGCTATCTCGATGACTACCGGTGGTGGTGCCTGGGATAACGCCAAGAAGTACATTGAGGATGGTAACTTTGGTGGCAAGGGTTCCGACGCCCACAAGGCGGCGGTTACCGGTGACACAGTCGGCGACCCCTACAAGGATACCGCCGGCCCTGCCATCAACCCGCTGATCAAGATCATCAACATTGTGGCGCTGCTTATTGTGCCGTTGATCATCTAGTCAGTTCATTTAAGGTCGGGATGACCTGAACGAAAAAGGCTGGGTATAATACCCGGCCTTTTTCTTTTGTAGTCCTTAACACAGGTAGACAGTAATGAACCTCGACCGCGTCAGCTCCGGCAAGGATGTCCCCAATGAAATCAATGTCATTATCGAGATTCCCGCCCACTCCGATCCGGTCAAATATGAGCTGGACAAGGAGACCGGCGCGATGTTCGTCGACCGCTTTATGTCGACCGCGATGCACTACCCCTGCAACTATGGTTATGTGCCCCATACCCTTTCAAATGATGGTGACCCGGTCGATGTGCTGGTGCTGACCCCTTATCCGCTGATCCCTGGTTCGGTGATTCAGTGCCGTCCCATCGGAGTACTAAAGATGACCGACGAGTCGGGTGATGATGCCAAGATCCTCGCGGTACCGATCGACAAGCTCTGCAAGTCCTACCGCAAGGTTGCCGGCTTTCGCGACATCAACGAGGGGGAGCTGAACCGCATCTCCCACTTCTTTGAGCACTACAAGGACCTTGATGAGGGGAAGTGGGTACGGGTCGACGGCTGGGGAGATATTGAGGAGGCGAAGCGTGAGATCATGGATAGCGTCAAGATGTACAAGGACGCACCGGAGAAGCCCAACTTCTAACTCCTCTCCCTTTAGCTGTTACTAAAGAGTCTCTCCTCCATTGTTGCAGGATAAGCCATGAAGATCTGTATCGTCTCCGACAGCCACGACCGCCGCGATATGCTGAAAGCCGCCGTCGCCGAGGCGAAGGCGTGGGGAGCGCAGGCGGTATTACACTGTGGTGATGTCTGTGCCCCCACCGCACTGCGGCCGTTGCAGGAGATTGGTCTGCCGGTGCATGTGATCCACGGCAACAATATCGGTGACACCTACGCCATGTTTATGCTGGCGCAGGAGCCCAACTCGGTTATCCACTACCACGGCCAGGATGCGGGTCTTGACCTGGGTGGCAGGCGTATCTTCATCGTTCACTACCCGCACTACGCCGAGGCGATGGCACTGACCGGTGACTGGGACATCGTCTGCTGCGGTCACGACCATCGCCCAGCGATCACCGAGATCACCAATATCAAACAGGAGAGCTGCCTGATGCTCAATCCGGGAACGGTGGCGGGGATCGGCCCGAAGGCGAGTTACATTGTGGGGGACCTGGAGACGATGGTGTTTGAGATAAAAGAGCTACCCAAAGCGTAAGAGGCAGTGTGTTAACCCCCCCCCTGTAGCCGTTTGATCATCTGCTGTGCCAGTTCTGCGGCCTCATCGGTTTCGTAGTCGGCCATTACCCCATTAATCTCAGCAAATGACTCATAGAGCGGGGTATTAAGCAGCGCCTCATCGAGTGTCTTGAGTACCCGCCGTGCCTCACCCAGATCAGAATCGACCAGTCCAATAAACTGCTGCAATAGTGGCAATACCTGTATGGTATCGACCTCGCGTGCTTCACCCGTCACCGCCGGACTGACCTCTCGGCGGGCACAAAATTTTCTCAGTGACGCTACTACCTGCTCAAAGTCGCTATCGAGCGTTGTCAGCCGCGCCAATGCCTCCGCTTCCTGCTGCTTGAGGGCCAGCTCCAGTGCCAGTGCACTTGCCGCCAGGGACTCGGCACCGAGGCTGCCGGCCAACCCCTTGAGTGTATGGGCGAGACGTATTGCAACCAGCTCGTCACCACTCGCCATCGCACTGCGCATCTGTGTGATGTCGGCGGCGTGGTTTTTAAGAAAACTCTCCACCAGATGGGTGTAGATATCACGGTTATCGCCCAGCAGCAGTAGTGCCCGTTTTATATTGATACCTGGCAGGGTCTCTTCGTCGGCAGAGGGGGTAACATTGACGGCTGCATCACTGGTGGTGAGCTTAGAGCGGGTGGGGGAGACCCAGCGCAGCAGGGTGGCGTGTAACGCATCGATATCGATCGGTTTGCTGAGATGATCACTCATCCCTAGCGCAAGACAGCGTGCACGTTCATCGGCCTGATCGTGGGCGGTCATGGCGATAATGGGAAGGTTCGTCCAGCGCTGGTCTTGACGGATCGCCTCAGTGGCCAGGTAGCCATCCATTACCGGCATCTGCAGGTCCATCAGCACCAGATCATAGGTGCGATCAGAGTCGAGCGCCCTCAGTGCCTCCTGGCCATTGTCGGCCATCACCACCTCCAGTCCAAATCTGCCGAGAAGTTCTGCGGCGATCTGCTGATTGATGGGGTTGTCCTCTACCAGTAACACGCGTGCCCCGGTGATCTGGTGTTGCTGCTGCGAATGCTCTAATTCCACCTGCATGTGACTCATAAGATTTGGTGGCGATGTCGATATCGACATCCATTGACACATCGCCAGGTTAACACGCGAACAAACTCCGTCGTAGCGCTATCCCTCTCCGCTCATCACCGCGATCTCCTTTTCGCTATCGGCAAACTCAATGGCGATGGCGCGAAAATCATCCTGAATGCGCACAAAGGCGTCGACCATATCGGGGTCAAAGTGTGTGCCGCGCCCTTCGAGGATCAGGTTAACCGCATCCTCGTGGCTAAAGGCCCGTTTGTATGGGCGCACCGAAATCAGCGCATCATAGACATCGGCGATCGCCATCAGTCTGCCCGATATCGGGATCTCCTCCCCATTCAATCCCTGTGGATAGCCCGAACCATCCCATTTCTCATGGTGGGTGTAGGCGATCTCCTCGGCATAGCGAAGAAAGGAGGTCTTGCCCAGGCGTCGGGCTGCCTCTTCAAAAGCGCGCCTGCCGTATTCGGGGTGTTTTCTGATCTCAACCAGCTCCTCCTCGGTCAACCTGCCACGCTTGAGGAGGATGGCATCGGGTACCCCGACCTTGCCTACATCGTGCATCGGGGCCGATTTATAGAGCAACTCGATGGTGTGCGGGTCCAGGGCCGCAGCATATTTGGGTTGTATGCTCAACTCCTCGGCCAGCCGCTTAACGTAGGCCTGGGTGCGGCGGATATGGCTGCCGGTCTCCGGGTCACGGGTCTCGGCAAGGTTGGCCAGGGTAAAAATGGTGACATCCTGAGTCAGGGTCAGTTCGCGTGTCCGCTCCTCCACCAGCTCATTGAGGTGATCACGGTGTAACTTCAGCTCAGACTGGTTGGCTACCCGGGCCTTGACCAGTTCGGTATGAAACGGTTTGGTGATGTAATCAACGGCCCCCAGCGCAAGACCACGCGCTTCATCTTCACGGGCATCGAGGGCGGTGATGAAGATCACCGGGATCCCGGCGGTGGCCGGATCGGCCTTGAGCTGCTCGCACACCTGGTAGCCGTCTATCTCCGGCATCATCACATCGAGCAGGATAAGATCCGGATGGGGCTCGCGTCGCGCCATTGCCAGTGCCTTGGCACCATCCCTTGCCGCCGCAACGGTGTAGTCGCTGCTCAGGGCCTCTATCAAAATGTCGATATTGGCTGGTGTATCATCAACCACTAGTATGCGCGCCTTTCTCAATGCACTACTCCCCTATCCATCACTCAATCTCTTCAATGATCTGCTGCGCCAACTCTATCGCCCTGTCGGAATCATAATCGTGTAACGCGTCATCAACACGACTGAACTTTTTAGCCTGAACGCTACCGGCAAACAGCCCGGCAAGCTCCTCGGCTAACTGTCGTGCGCGCCCCAGATCACTCTCGACCATTGTGACAAATTCATGCAGCAGCGGCACCACCCGCTCCCGGTTAACGCCCTGCAGTTCGGGTGACTGTTCCGCCCCAGACTGACTGGAGAGCCGCTGAAGTGAATCCATCACCTGTTGAAAATCGGCTTTGAAGGCTTCAAAGCGTTCGGTGAGCGACTCGCTATCACCTGCTCGTAGTGCCTGCTGCCTGCTCCAGTTGTGCGGCGCTCTGGGTGAGGGGCACTGCCCCGAGATTACCCGCCACCCCCTTGAGGGTATGGGCAATGGTCGCTGCCGTTTCGTACTCCTGAGCCTCAAGGGCACTGTTTAACTGGTTGCAATCGTTGGCGTGGTTGACCTCAAGTGTGCCAAGCAGCTTGAGATAGAGTTTGGTGTTACCGCCCAGCAGTTTCAGACCGCGTTGCAGATCAAAACCGGGGAGTGACTCCGGCATGCCGCTCTCATCGACAACAACTCCGGGGGGGTGATTCACCACTGTCCTGTCATCGTTACGTGGTTTAATCCAGCGCGTCAGTACCCGATAGAGCACCTCCACATCGATCGGCTTGGCCAGGTGGTCGTTCATCCCTGCCGCCAGACAGCGCTCCCGCTCCTCTGTCAGGGCGTGGGCGGTCATGGCGATAATCGGTAGTTTGGCCCAACGGCTGTCGCTACGAATCGCGCGGGTCGCCGCATAACCATCCATGATCGGCATCTGCAGATCCATAAAGACCAGGTCGAATTGAGCCCCCTCGTTCAGGATAGTGAGCGCCTCCTCGCCATTGTCAGCGGTGACCACCTCAAGGCCGATATTGCCCAGTAGCTCCTGAGCAATCTGCTGGTTGATGGCATTATCCTCTACCAGCAATATTTTCGAGCCGGTAATCTCATCGATACCACTTACACGCGCCTCACTCTGCTGTGCCCGGGCCGCCTCTCTTCCACCGCACTCGCTTACCACATCGAAGAGGGTAGAGGGGGTGACCGGCTTCTCCAGAATCTCATAGATGCCAACCTTGCCAGCCTCATCACCGATCTCGCGGCTAAAGGCGGAGATCATCACCGGGCGCGGTTTGGTGGTGATGGTCTCGTCCTCACGAATACGTCGCCATGTCTCAATGCCGTCGATTCCGGGCATCCGCCAGTCGAGCAACATTAACTGGTAGGGGCGCGACAGGGCACAGCCACGTTGCAGCTCCTTGACCGCCTCGACACCACTGGCACAGGTAGTGACGCTGGCGCCAAAGCGCTGCATCGTCTCCTGAATAATCTCCCGTGCACTGGCGTTGTCATCGACCACCAGTACCCGCAGGTTCTCCAGAGAGGTCAGACACTGCTCCTCGGCACCGGCGGGTTTGAGTTCCAGAGCGAAGCTGAAGGTGGTGCCTAACCCTGGCTGGCTCTGTACATGGATCTCTCCGCCCATCAGTTCGACCAGCCGTTTGGAGATCGCCAGACCAAGTCCGGTACCGCCATAGCGTCGGGTGATAGAGCCGTCGGCCTGCTGGAAGGCCTGGAACAGGCCACCTAGCTGCTCTTTACTCATGCCAATGCCGGTATCGCAGACAAAGAAGTCGAGACGGGTCATCCCCTGCGGCGTCTCGGCCGCATCGATCACCAGCGCCACCTCCCCTTTCTCAGTGAACTTGAGGGCATTATTAAGCAGATTGATCAGCACCTGACGGATCCGCAGCGGGTCACCCAACAGCTTGTGCTTGAGCATCGCCGGCACATCCATCAACAGCTCCACCTGCTCACCGCTACTACGGTGACCGATCACATCACTCACATCGCTAATCAGGGTAGGGAGTGAGAAGGGGATATTCTCCACCTCCAGCATCCCCGCCTCGATCTTGGAGAAGTCGAGGATGTCGTTAATGATCCCCAGCAGGTTCTCACCAGAGCGCAGCACCTTCTGGATGTAGTCGTGCTGCCTGGGGTTGAGGTCGGTATTGAGTGCCAGGCGGCTGAGGTTGATCACCGCATTCATCGGCGTGCGGATCTCGTGGCTCATGTTGGCGAGAAACTCTGACTTCATGGCGGCCGCCGCCTCGGCCTGCTCCTTGGCATCCAGCAGGCGCCGCTCCGTCTCTTTGCGCTCAGTGATGTTTTTGATGTAGCCGAAGTGGCAGAGGTGCCCCTTGTACATGGTGAGGTTTAGCGAGACCTCTACCGGCACCAGATCGCCGCCGCGCACCCTGTGCAGGGTTTCAATCGTCAAACCCTCGCCCAGTTTGGCGGAGCGTTTGAGCTCCTCGATGTGGCGGGGGAGATCCGCCGGGGTAAAGTTG
>JAOUQQ010000116.1 GCA_029879245.1 Chromatiales bacterium
AGATGACAAAAACCCTTTAACAACGACCACCCCTTGTACGCATGTGCACTCACATCGGCGCTATCATATTTTATTACCTCTGCATGAGCCTCTATTGAGATGATCCCGATATCATGCAGCAGGGCGGCAAGAAGAAGATCTGTGACGGCACCTCCCTCTAGCCGCATCTCCTTTGCGATAGCATAGGCTCCGTATGCCACACGTGCATGGTGATCATTGATATCAGGCGACAGCAGGTCGATAACTTTTGAAACGGCGATAACCAGCTCAAGAAGATTTGCATGTATCGTATCTGATACCACCTTATTCTTTCTCCCTGGAGCTGCAACCTGTCGTTTATGGATGAGTGCGTGAGATTTCTACAATTTTAAAAATTTAGTCGCATATACCCTATACAGGCTTATTTATTATTAATCTGTATCTTCATGGTTAAGATCAGGTTAAGGTAACATCATGATATCCGGCCAGACAGTTACTAATTAGTAATGCTACAGGTGTCCGTGCAACCATAACGACATAAACTCCGTACGCCCTTTTACACCAAATTTTCGGTATATTCTTACGGCATACTGGTGAACGGTACCTGGTGTCAGCGAGAGTTTATTTGCAATATCCTTCTCAGCATCTCCTGAAAGAAGGAGCTGTTTTACCCGATGCTCTGCAGCGGTGAGCGGTTCCCGGCTAATTCCTAGTCCATGACTCAACAACAATTGGCGATGAAACCATTTAATTCCACGCAGTATCTTTGCAACAATATCTAGCTCTGCGGGCGTAAAACATCTGTCTGAGTCGATGCGATCGAATGTGAAATACGACTCTGCATCTTCAGATATCGGCATCGCCACCCACATTCGGTCACTTATTTTTGGATTACGATAGAAATAGTCGTAGTGCGTACTCTGACTAAAGGAGGCCAGGTCAACCAGAGTACCGGATTGTAGCGTATGCGCCCTGAACTCCCCTGCCTTTGCGATGAGCTGCACCGTTGCTTCACCAGGGTCACCGTTCCAGACCCCGTTTAATACTTCACTCTTACGTTGCTGCGCAATGTTATCACCCCCATACAAGTGCACAGCCCCGATACGCCACCCCAGCATCGGATCTCTGCGGGCATGGGCACCCTTTACAACTCGTACTCCACCAATCCAGAACGCTTTATCAGCACCAACAAGATGACAAATTTGTTCCATGCAATGAGCCAGGGCACAGTCTGTTTCGTGTGCACCAAAATCGCTTAATTTATCCCACAGGCTGATTATCCTATCACTATCCATATTCGCACTTATTGCGCGCCCTGAGACGCATCATTAACCATGTATATTCATATACCATCCTACGAGAGGATAAACTTATAGACTGCGTGAAAAATGGGTGCAGAACACAGTTTCCCATAAAATTTGTAAGTTTTTATTCTAGCAAGTAGCCCGGATGAAACGCCGTATAATCCGGGAAAATCCACACTCACCCCGGATTTGCGTTTCACCCCATCCGGGCTACTCGCATCACCCGTTCCACTACCCCTCCCTCGTTGCAACCCAGATGGTATGCCTCGCCCCCCTGCCCCTTCCATGTGCCCGCACCCGATGCTCCTCAACACGAAAGCCGATACGTCGCAGCCGTTCATGGAATGTCTGCTCGGGGCCGGCAGACCAGACAGCCAGCACCCCGCCGGGTGGGGCTGGTCAAGGCGTGGAAGCGGTCGGAGACGGGGGGACGTAGAGGGGGTTTCTGACATAAACTGCAAAGATAGATAAATTGCCATTTATCCCTGACAAAGGCACAACAACCATAAACGGTCGCTATAAACCATGATAATAACCATTCTCTCTATCGTCTTCCCGGTCTTCGCCATTTCAGCCATTGGCTATCTCTACGGCCGGCATCACCGCCCGGATATGGCGGCAATCAACCGCCTGAGTATGGATATCTTCGTCCCCGCACTGGTCTTTACCGCACTGGCAGGAAAATCTTTTGACCTGGCACGCTATGGCCAGCTTGCGCTCGCCGGTGTCGCGGTCATTATTGGCTCCGGACTATTGGCCTGGCCCTTTGTGCGACTGCTGAAGGTCGACTATAAAACGTTTATTCCACCCATTATGTTCAACAACTCCGGCAACATGGGGTTACCACTGGCAATGCTGGCGCTGGGTGAGGCCGCAGTACCCGCCGCCGTAGTGCTGTTTCTCATTGAGATGATTCTCCACTTCACGCTCGGCATCTATATGATAGACAGGCGAATCAACCTGCTCTCATTACTAAAGATGCCGATGATTATTGCCACCGTGCTTGGCCTGATCGTTGGTGGCGCAAACATCCCCCTGTGGCCGCCGCTCGCATTGATGATTGAGATGATC
Source organism: Chromatiales bacterium (assembly GCA_029879245.1). Classification (GTDB taxonomy): domain Bacteria; phylum Pseudomonadota; class Gammaproteobacteria; order Thiohalomonadales; family Thiohalomonadaceae; genus JAPHSX01. Next base: position 2,355 of record JAOUQQ010000116.1, read on the forward strand.
GGAGATGTAGCCATCCCCCTGTTACTCTTCTCACTCGGAGTACGCCTCACCGGTGTAAGCTTGAAGGACTGGCAACTGGGAGCCATAACCGGAATTCTTTGCCCCATGACCGGACTTGCCATGGTATGGCTGATCATGCCGTGGCTAACGCTGCCACCACTGCAACAGAGTTTGCTAATCATCTTTGGCGCACTACCACCCGCCGTTCTCAACTTCCTTGTCGCCGAGCAGTATAACCAGGAACCCGAAAAGGTCGCCTCCGTAGTGATGCTGGCCAACCTGACCAGCCTGATTGTGATGCCCTTGGCGTTGGCTTTGGCGCTTTCGGGGTAGAGGGTGTGGGGGTGATGCTGGGTGGGATGATAATTAAAGCGGTCAAAGCCCTTTTAATATGACACAGGCGACGAGCGCACTACCCTTTTGCTCCCCCCTCCCGCATCGCGACCCAGATGGTATGCCTCGCCCCCTTGCCCCTTCCATGGGCCCGCACCCGATGCTCTTCAACACGAAAGCCGGTGCGCCGCAGACGCTCGTGGAAGGTCTGCTCGGGGCCGGCAGACCAGACCGCCAGCACCCCGCCGGGGCGCAATGCACTGAAGGCGGCCTGTAGCCCCTCCTGCGAGTAGAGCCAGTTGTTGTTGTGATGGGTTAGCCCTTCCGGGCCGTTGTCGACATCGAGCAGAATGGCATCGAAGGCGGCGCGCTCACCCCTGAGTATGGCGCCGACGTCGCCCACGCTGACAACACAGCGCGCATCATCGAGCGGCTGGCCGGCAAAGTGGCCGAGGTGTTGTCGGTTCCACGCTACCACTGCGGGGATTAGCTCGGCGACGGTGATCTCGACCTGCGGCCCGCTTGCCCTGAGCGCGGCGGCGAGGGTGAAGCCCATACCGAGCCCGCCGATGAGTACCCGCGCCGCTTGCCCTGCGGGGAGGTGGGCGCAACCAAGCTCCGCGAGGGCATCCTCTGAGCCGTGCATGCGGCTGCTCATCAGCTCGCCGCCGCCCCCGGCGAGCATGATGGAGAACTCCTCGCCACGCTGGTAGAGGCGCAGCTCGCCGCCGTCGTCAGGGATCTCGCTACTCTCTATCAGTTTCCAGGGGCGCATGGGGGGCTCTTGCGGGGCGGGTGGCTTGGGTGAGGCATTGTACACCTCTAATCCAGAACGGGCGTGATGCGCGGATGAGACCAGCACGCGTCACTCACACCGCTTCACTCTTCAGGTGCGCCTCCCTGGCTCAACGATTGCCTCATCCCCTCTCCACCATCACCTTCTCGACATAGGGTGATGTCATCGCCCGCACCATTGCACTGTAGTTGGGCCTGAAGCGCACCTCGGAGCCGACCGGCTGGTAACAACTGCCGGTGTTGACGATAAGGTGGTCGCTACTGGCGCCGAGGATTTTGATCCCGTCGGGTGGATGCAGCCCCTGCGGGTCGGTGTCCTGCTCGCCGATGGCGAGGATCGCCTGGGTGATGTGGCCCGTATCGGTTGTCGCTGGCGCCCCTGTGCCGAATGCGCTCTGGCCCAACTCGCCCCAGGGTTGCGAGGGTTTGACCTTTGATTCGATCACCTCGGCCACCAGGGTAATGGCATCGGTATGCAGCCCCTCAATCGATTGACGATGTAGCGGCTCACAGCCGAGCAGGATCGCTTCACCCAGGCGCAGGTTGTTAATCCGCCCGACATCACGACAGCCCAGCGCCCACGCAAGGTTGGCCGAGTTGCCGCCGGAGACGATGTCGAGGCTCAGGCCGAATTTCGCCTCTATGGTATCGGCCAGCGCGGAGAGCTCTGCCATGTTCCGCTCATCGGGAGTGACACCGCTGCGACAGGCGAGATTGGTACCGAGCCCCTTGAGCACCAGGTTGGGCAGATAGAGTAGTTCACGCACACTCTGTTCCAGGTCGCCCGGCATGATCCCCTCGCGCAGGTCGCCAAGCTCTACCATCAGTACCACGCCGTGGCGGCGATTAAGTCTTTGCGCCTCGTTTGATAGCGCTCGCAGCAGCGCCGGTTCGGAGTTAAAACTGATGTCGGCGTAGCGGACGACTCGCTCCACCTGGCTGAGCATCGGTGAGCGGATCAGCGACATGGTTGCCGCGGCGCCCGCAAGACGCATCGTCTCGATGTTCGAGATACGCGAATCACCGAGCGTATTCACCCCCGCGCTAAACAGGGTGTAGGCGATCTCGGGCGAGCCCATCATCGCCTTGGTGACGCCGGTGACAGAGATACCGCGGGCGCCGAGCCGCGCGACCAGGGTGTGGGCGTTGTGGTGCAGCTTGTCGAGGTCGATCTCTAATCGCGGTGCGCTCATTGCGCGCGCACAGAGAGCTTCTCCTCAATCTCGGGGAATGCCCTGCTGACCATCTCTACCAGACGATCAGGGGAGCGGGTTAGCGCATCGGTGGCGGGGATACCGAGTTCCTCTTCGTAGTGGCTGATCGCCTCACTCACCTCAGCGTCGCTCATATTTTCGTGATTGAGGGTAAGGCCGATCACTCTGGCATCGGCAAAGGTCTCAAGCAGGTGGATCTCCGAGGCCGGCGTCGGCATCGGCATGGTCTCGAAATCGCAACGATGGGCCCGCCCCGGTGCATGTTGCAGCACGATGGCGTCGGGGCGGCTGCCGCGCAGGATGAAGGTGGAGCTGAGATAGGCGGGGTGGCTAAGTGCCCCCTGCCCCTCAATGATAATGATGTCGGGGTCTTCGCCCTCGAAGGCCTCGACGATAGCGGCCTCCATCTCACCGGAGCAGAACTGCGAGGGAATAGCATCGAGCGCAATGCCATATTTCGCCCCCTGAATCAGGCCGGTCTGGCCGGTGCCGACCATCACCGCCTTGATGCCGCGCGCGTTCAGGGCACGAGTCAGGATGGTGGCGGTGGTGCGCTTGCCTATTGCGCCATCGGTGCCGAGTACCGCGATGCGCGGGCAGCTGACCTCGTCGATGCGCCCGCTGAAGAGGCGCAGATCTTTTTTCGCACGTGGACGTCTTACATCAAGGAGTACCACATTGCTTGCGGTACTTGCGGCGACAAACTCTGAGTCGTCGTTAAGAAATTCGTGCAGGCCGTTGACCACATTCATGCCCATGGCGATCGCCTCTAGCACCACGCCCCGCTCGGCGGAGGACAACAGGCCGCTGGAGGGGGCCATGCCGAAGATAAAATAATCGGGGATCGCCTCGGCCTGCGCCAGTGAGTCGGCAAGATTGCGACAGATGGGGATAGCGTTGGGTACATCGTCGAGCACCATGCCGCTATCGAGCCCCGCCTTCTCACTGTCGATCACCGAGAGGATCTGATACCTCTCCGAGGAGCGCACCAGGCCGTTGGCAGTTTTGCCATCGAGGCAGGCAAAGTTGCCCTCGCAGTAGACCACGGCGGTGGCGGAGACGATCTGTTCAATAATTGTATCGATGGGCGGGGATGTTGGCGGTGCAGGGGACGTGACGGGGTTGATAGGTAGCGTTGATAGTGTTGGCGGTGCCTGTTGTGTATAGGGGCGTGCCATGGGGGATGTCGGTTGTTTAATAGTCATGATGAAACCTCAGGGTAGGCTCAGAAGGGGCAACGGAAGCGTGCCAGCCTGGTCAAGCCGGAGGTTTTCGAGGGACCCCACTAAGAAGTGGTGGTATGGTGCTGGTGGCAGTGTAGCACAAAACAATTGATTGACTTGCCGCCAGAACCCTATATAGTGGCCGCAGCTAGAAAGAAAGCCTCTTGCTTTATAATCTTCACTTCGTTGCTTTACTCGTAAATCTTCGTCCTGCAGTTTCTAAGTATCAGTCTCCAATTTTTTGCTACAAACGCCTCTCGCAGGCAATCTTATATTTATTAATTTCAGGATAGTATTATGTCTAATACCGTAAACGGCACCGTAAAGTGGTTCAACGAAGTAAAGGGTTTTGGTTTTATCGAGCAGGAAAATGGCCCCGATGTATTTGCCCATTTCAGTGCCATCGCCAGCACCGGCTTCAAGACCCTGACAGAGGGCCAGCAGGTTCAGTTCACCGTTACCAACGGACCGAAAGGCCCGCAGGCCGAGAACATCGTCGCCGTCTAAATCCTGCGGTCGCTATCTCTGCATAGCGATTAGCGTGATTTGGAATAAAGGGGCATACCTGTAAGGTGTGCCCTTTTTTGTTGCCGCCGCTCAGGAGACCGACAGGCGTCGCCCCATACCCCTCTCAGCCAGACGGCACAAAAAAATAGTATCTAATAGTCTACAAATGGCCTATAGTACGCATCGCTACAGATATTGTTAGTGGTACGTTTCAGCAGTTCGCTTTAGATACTTCTTAAATCCCCTTTGCTCTACCTGTACGCACAACCCTGTTTATTGACTATTAAAGGTGTTTATTACATGGCTACAGGCAAAGTTAAGTGGTTCAACGAGACTAAAGGTTTCGGTTTCATTTCTCAGGACGATGGCGGCGCGGACGTATTCGTTCACTTCAGCGCTATTCAGGGCTCAGGTTTCAAGACCCTGACCGAAGGCCAGGCGGTAAGCTTTGAGGTTGAAAACGGCCCCAAGGGTCCGCAGGCCAGCAGCGTTACCCCCGCGTAACTGCTTTCGCCTGATACCGGGGGTGGCCTCGTAGGCTGCCCCCAGGCCTTAGCAGGCCGGCTTTTCCTCACCCGTCAGAGGTTGAGCGAAATGCCGGCCTGTTGCATTTCCCCCCTGCAATCTGGCCCATTCAGGCCAATTGCCCACCCGTGCTGTAACCCTCGCGGCACATCACACCTATCTAAGGAGACGGGTAGATGAAAACCATTTTTGTAGGAAACCTGCCCACCCAGGCCACCGAGGAGGAGATCAAGACGTTCTTCTCAGAGTTCGGGGTGGTAAGGAAGATTGAGCTGCCAAGAGATATCTTTAGCGGCCGCAACAAGGGCTTTGCCCTGATTGATATGGAGGGACATGAGGCCCGAGCTGCCATGTCAGGGCTGGCCGGTAAGAGCTTTATGGGTAATACGCTGAAGCTGCGCGATGAGAAGCCCAAGCTGAAGGGGCGCCGGCGTTAGAATTGATGCACCATACCCAGACAGCACGCTGGAATTTCTTCAAATATTTTAT
>JAOUQQ010000035.1 GCA_029879245.1 Chromatiales bacterium
GGTTGAGGCGGCCCGGGCCGGTGAGCAGGGCCGTGGCTTCGCTGTGGTCGCCAGTGAGGTACGCAATCTCGCCCAGCGCAGCGCCACTGCCGCACGTGAGATCAAGGATCTCATCACCGATAGTGTTACCAAGGTTGAGGAGGGTTCAGAGCTGGTCAATGAGTCGGGCAAGACGCTGGAGGAGATCGTCAATTCGGTAAAGAAGGTGAGCGATATCGTTGCCGAGATCGCCGCCGCAAGTCAGGAGCAGTCGCAGGGGATCGAACAGGTCAACAAGGCCGTGATGCAGATGGATGAGATGACCCAGCAGAACGCTGCACTGGTCGAACAGGCCGCGGCTGCCAGCGAGTCTCTGGAGGAGCAGGCGCAGGGGCTGTCACAGCAGATGGCCTTCTTCACTATCGGTGACAATGACAACGTCACTTCGCCGGTACCGTTGCGGGCGGAAGGCCGCGGTGCGGCCCCGCATGCCAAATCTACGGCACGCCGGGCAATGTCGGCCCCGGCACGTAACTCTGCTGTGGTCGTGGCACGTGATGAGGATGGTGAGGAGTGGGAGGAGTTCTAGGCAGCTCCCTTCATGTGTGAGGTGGTAGCGAGTAGTGGCTACCACCCCCTTACCCCTCCCTCTTCCCCTCTCCGCAGGAGCCTTGCCACCGATGGGTGAGTTTACCTTCACAGACAGAGACTTTGATCGGGTTAGCAAGCTGATCGGTGAGCGTACCGGCATTGTCCTGACCAGTGCCAAGCGACAGATGGTCTATAGCCGGCTGGTTAGACGTCTGCGTGCCCTGGGACTGGATGATTTCACCACATACCTCAGGTACGTAAAGGAGGATGCTGATGGTGAACTGGTCAACTTTACCAACGCCCTCACCACCAACCTTACCGCCTTCTTCCGTGAACCCCACCATTTCGACTATCTGGCCAGGGAGGCCTTGCCACGTATCATGAAGGCCAATGCCGACAGACGGCAGCTTCGTATCTGGTCGGCCGGATGCTCTACCGGGGAGGAGCCCTACACCATCGCCCAGGTGGTGCGTGAGGTGATCCCGCAGAGTGCCGGGTGGGATATTCAGATCCTTGCCACCGATCTTGATTCCAATGTGCTGCAGACGGCGGCCAATGGTGTCTACACCGAGGAGCGCGTCGCCGGTATCTCACAGCAGCGGTTGCGGCGCTGGTTCATGCGCGGAAAGGGCAACACTACCGGCAGGGTAAGGGTGAAGAGTGAACTGCGTGACCTGATCACCTTTCAACGGCTCAACCTGATGGATTCGTGGCCACTCAAGGGGCCGTTCGATCTCATCTTCTGTCGCAACGTCGTGATCTATTTCAGTAAGGATACACAACGCAAGCTGGTGAATCGTTATGCGGATCTGATGTCCCCCGAAGCCAATCTCTTTCTTGGCCACTCGGAGTCGCTGTTCAAGGTGTCGGATCGCTTTAAGCTTATTGGTAATACCATCTATCAGAAGACGCACTAAAGATGGGTTCGCACACCACCTACCAATACAAACTGCCCAGGGTACTCCCCGGATTTGAGGGGATTTACCACTACTGGGACAAGCAGCGTCAGATGGCAGCGGCGAAGATTCAGCCGGGCGAATATTATGTCACTCTGCACGATGAGCTGATCACCACGGTGCTCGGCTCCTGTGTCTCCGCCTGTATTCGTGATCGGGTATTTGGTATTGGCGGGATGAACCATTTTATGCTGCCGCAGCAGGGTAGTGATCCGGATGACATTGCCGGGGCGGCAACCCGTTACGGTAACTATGCGATGGAGCACATGATCAACGACCTGCTCAAGCATGGTGCAAGGCGCGAGAATCTTGAGATAAAGCTCACCGGAGGCGGGCGAGTGATTCAGGGGATGAGCAATATCGGTAAGCGCAATATTGAGTTTGTATTGCAATATGTCCAGACCGAGGCTCTGAGGGTGCTGGCGGAGGACCTTGGTGGTGAACAGCCTCGCAAGGTGATCTATCATCCTCGCAGCGGCAAGATGTTAGTGAGAAAACTGCGCAAGCTGCACAACGATACCCTGATCGTGCGTGAGCAGAACTACAGCGCCACCCTCAACACCGCGCCGGTGGCCGGTGAGATTGATCTTTTCTAGGCGGAAAAATTTTGAAAAAGATACGTGTGGTTATCGTCGATGACTCAGCACTGATCCGCCAGATGCTTAGTGAACTGCTGGCTACGGCCCCCGATATCGAAGTGGTGGGAACTGCCCCCGACCCGCTGATCGCACGTGAGCGGATCAAACAGCTTAAACCGGATGTGATCACCCTCGACGTTGAGATGCCAAAGATGGATGGCCTCACCTTCCTCAGTAATCTTATGCGGTTACGGCCGTTACCGGTGGTAATGATCTCCTCGCTGACACAAAAGGGGGCAGATACCACCTTTCAGGCACTGGAGCTGGGGGCGGTCGATTTTGTCGCTAAACCCGAGGCGGACCTGGCGGGTACCTTCCATCAGTATGCAGAGGAGATCATCGGCAAGATCCGCATGGCCGCTGATGCCAATGTCAAGTCGGTATCGCACCGCAAGAAGGGGACGCCGAAATATTCTGCCGATGAGGTAATCAGCAAGCTGCCACCACGCACCCTTCGGACAACAGAGCGGCTGATCGCCGTCGGTGCCTCCACCGGGGGTACCGAGGCGATTAAGGAGTTACTGAGTGTGATGCCGGCAGACTCTCCTGCCATCGTTATCACCCAGCACATACCGCTCGCCTTCAGCGCCCCCTTTGCAAAGCGGATGGATAGCATCTGTGCGATGAAGGTGTTCCATGCAGAGGATGGACAGCAGATCATCCCTGGCCACGTCTATATCGCACCGGGTGATCGTCACCTGTTGATCGAACGTTCCGGTGCGCGTTACTACTGTCGCCTCAACGATGGGCCTCCGGTAAATCGCCACAAGCCATCGGTGGATGTGCTGTTTCGTAGCGTGGTGCAACACGCTGGAAAGAATGCTATTGGCATCCTGCTTACAGGGATGGGTGATGATGGTGCAAAGGGCTTGAAGGAGCTGCATGAAATTGGTGCCCCGACCATCGCTCAGGACGAACAGAGTAGTGTGGTGTGGGGGATGCCGGGTGAGGCGGTCAAGCTCGATGCCGTCGACTATCTACTGCCGCTCAACCAGATCGCCGCGAAGGCCCTAAAGTTGGTAGCTCAGCGCTCTTAACCTGTCGCGCCCTTCACTATTTCACGTGTTGCTCACCTCTGCGGCGTGTTAATCTGCGCGGAGTGCTATTAGATAAGAAGAGTGGTAAACCTTGACGACAAAGTTCCGTGCCTGGGGACAGTGCCTCGACTGTCACTTTGAGGGGATGCTGGAGTACAGCCACATTGCCGGTGAGGCTTATGAAGAGGTCGACGCGGTGATGTTGCTGCAGTATTGCCCCGCCTGTGAGACGAGCGATCACGCCATGATCCCCTTCGACTATTACGAAAAGATGATGCTGGAGCTGCAGGCCTATCGGGAGGCACAGGCGGAGCGGGGCGAGTAGCCATGCAACTGCAACCCTGCGACAAGGTGCGCCTCGATAAGTGGTTGTGGGCGGCGCGCTTCTTCAAGACCCGGGCACTGGCCACCGAGGCGATCAACGGTGGCCATGTGCACCTCAACGGCAGCCGTCCCAGGCCCTCTCGTACCCTCGCCATCGGTGATGAGCTGACCATCAGAAAGGGGCAGGAGAGCTTTGCGATCACCGTGCTGCTCCTCTCCGATAAGCGCGGCCCCGCCGCTATCGCCCAGCAGCTTTATACCGAGGATGAAGAGAGTCGTCTCAAACGTGAGCAGATCGTCGAACAGCGTCGCCTGGAGGCGGCTGCTCAGCCTCGCCAGCAACGCCGCCCCGACAAGAAAGGACGACGGCAGATCATCCGATTTATCAATAAGAACGGTTGAATTTGGGCACTTCAGACCCAATTGGTGTATTATTGATTGCTAATGTAGATTAGCCCCGACGAGTTCTGGAGAGAAGAGATGGCACATATCGACCTGACCAAAGACAACTTTGATGAAGTGGCCGCCGGCAGCAACTTCATGATTATTGACTTCTGGGCCCCCTGGTGCGGCCCCTGCAAGCAGTTCGGTCCGATCTTTGAGGAGACCGCAAAGAAGTACACCGATATCACCTTCGCCAAGGTCAACACCGAGGAGGAGCAGGAGCTGGCAGGCCACTTCCAGATCCGCTCTATCCCCACCCTGATGATCATGCGCGACCAGATCGTTATCTACTCTCAGCCCGGCGCCCTGATGGGCGGTCAGTTCGAGCAGTTGATCGAAAAGGCGCGTGAGCTCGATATGGACGAAGTGCGCAAGCAGGTGGCCGAGCAGCAGCCCGCTGCCGGTAATGCATAAGCAGGCGAGAGCCTTAACAAGAAACCCGCCGCGGAGCCGCTCCCCGGCGGGTTTTTTGTCTCTGCAGGGAGAGGTGACACGGTTTTGTGATAATCCTGACAAGGATGGTAAACTATCGCCCCTCATATCTATTTTGTAACTGAGTGATAACGGAGAGCCTCCATGCGTCCTGCGCACATCGCCAATGTCCTTGAGCAAGAGTTTCTGAGTACCCGCGACGGGCACCACACGCCGGTAATGCTGTGGGGGCCCCCCGGCGTGGGTAAGTCGCAGATGGTGCTGCGGGTGGGGGAGCGACACAATGTTCCGGTGATCGATATCCGCCTCTCCCAGATGGAGCCCTCCGACCTGCGCGGCATCCCGTTCAGAAATGGCGAGCATGTGGAGTGGGCTATTCCGGCAATCCTGCCCGATGTCGAGCGCCACGGCCCCGAGGGGGTACTGTTCCTCGATGAGATCAACTCCGCCCCGCCCAGCGTCTCCGCCGCCGCCTACCAGTTGATCCTCGACCGTCGCCTTGGTGAGTACAAGGTACCGGACGGGTGGGCGATTATCGCCGCCGGTAACCGCCAGGGGGATCGCGGTGTCACCTATACCATGCCCGCGCCACTGGCCAACCGCTTCGCCCACTTCGAAGTCGATACCAATCTCGACGACTGGGTCTCCTGGGCCTACGCCAACGGTATCGACGAGCGGGTGATCGCCTTCCTGCGCTTCCGTCCCGAGCTGCTGTTCGATTTCGATCCAGCCCACAACCCGGTCGCCTTCCCCTCGCCGCGCTCCTGGGAGTTTGCCCATCGCGCGCTGCAGAAGTTCGCCAGCCACGGCACGCTGTTGGTCAACACCTTGCAGGCCTGCGTTGGCCCCGCCGCCGGGATTGAGCTCGGCGCCTTTGTCGATAATCTCGACAACCTGCCCGACCTCGATGCCATCATGCGCCGCGAGCAGGTTGCGATGCCCAAAGAGATCGACCTGCAGTACGCCGTTGCTTCGGCCCTGGTTGGTCGCGCCCTGCGCGCCAGGGCCGAGAATCCGGCCGAGGCCAGGGAGGCCTACGGGGCGATCCTCGAATTCGCCGGGCGCTTCCGTGACCGCGAAATGGGGGTAATGCTGGTCTCCGACCTGCACCGCGCCATCGGCCAGGATATCTTTGCCGTGCCCGAGTTCTCGCCCTGGGCGCAGGCGGTGGCCGAGGTGATGCTCTACTGAGCCCGTCATGGCAGGTGATGTCGAAACCAAGCTGAGTGCGGCACGAACCAAACTCATATTAGACAAGCCGTTTCTCGGTGCGCTGGTGTTGCGCTTGCCGATGATCGAGGCCGACGGCGAGTGGTGCAAGACGGTCGCCACCGACGCTCGCGCCTTCTACTACAACTACGACTACATCGACTCGCTCAACGTCGAGCAGACCCAGTTCGTGCTCGCCCACGAGGCGCTGCATTGCGCCCTGTCGCACTTCGCCCGACGTCAGCACCGTGACAAGGGGCGCTGGGATGTGGCCTGTGACCTGGCGATCAATCCGTTGCTCATCGCCGACGGCCTCAAACCCTGCCCCGATGCCCTCTACCTGCCCGACTACGAGGGGATGACCGCTGAGGAGATCTACCCCTGCCTCGATGAGAACGAGAACATGCAGTCCCACGACGACCACGTCTACGACGAGGATAACGAGAGTGGTGGCGGCAAACAGGGGGCGGGCGGCTCACACGAGTCGACCGAGCGAGGCTCCGAGGGCGGCGACCAGCAGCAGAAGCAGAGTCCCGATAACACGGGTGGTCGTGGCGATGCACCGAAAAAGGATAAGCCTAAGCAGGAACCCGGCGAGGGGCAGGGTGAGCAGGAGCAGCCGCAGGAGGGGCAGGGGAGTGGCAGCGGTAACGGCGCCGGGCAGCCGCCGCCCCTCAGCGAGCAGGAGAAAGAGAACCTCTCCGTGCAGTGGCAGCAGCGCATGGCCGGTGCCGCGCAGCAGGCGATGCAGGCGGGCAAGCTCTCCGGCCCGCTGCGTCGCATCATCGACCACCTGCTGCAGCCACAGCTGCCGTGGCGCATGATCCTGGCTCGCTACCTCAACGCCACTGCCCGCGATGACTACAACTGGTCACGCCCCTCGCGCCGCGAGGGGGAGTACCTGATGCCGAGCCTGAAGAGCCATGAGCTTGAGGTGGTGGTGGTGCTCGACACCAGCGGTTCGGTTAGCGACAGGGAGATGACCGAGTTCGTCTCCGAGATTAACGCCCTGAAGGGGCAGATCCGTGCCCGTGTCACCCTGCACGCCTGCGACTCCGATATCGCCAGCGATGGCCCATGGAAGTTCGAGCCGTGGGAGGAGTTCGACCTGCCGCGGGAGTTCAAGGGGGGCGGTACGACTGACTTCAGGCCGGTGTTCGAGTGGGTGGCGCGGGAGAATCGCCGCCCCGATGTGCTGGTCTACTTCACCGATGCGGTGGGCAAATTCCCGGAACAGGAGCCCTACTATCCGGTAGTCTGGCTGATCAAGGGTAAGCAGACGGTGCCGTGGGGCAACCGCATACAGCTGAATTGAGGTTTTTTGTGGAACTGAGTCCGGAAGATGCACTACGCATTAATGTGCTGATCGCCAATGCCGATGCGGTGCGTATCGATGAGAACAGCATGACGGTCTACGGCCTGAACGGCGAGCAGGAGATGAAGTTTCCTCTCAGTCCTACCGGGCGCAGCGATCAGTACCTGCAGAAGGTGCGCGAGATGCTCTCCAGCGCGGTGCTCGACTCACCCGGCGGCTACCCGGTCTTTATGCGACGCTGGACCCGCATGGGGCAGATCGATAATGACCAGCTCGACCGACTGCTGAAGATCGGCGAGCCCGAGGCGGTGATGGCGGTGGTCTGCTCGCGTTCGCTCTCCAACGAGCTGGCGCGCCGCGCCTGGTGGTGTGCCCCCTATTCTGAGCATGCACGGCGGATGCTGGAGAATCCTGCTGTGGTGGCCGAGCCGATGGGCAAGGTACTGGCCGACCACCTGATCGAACACCTCCCCTTCGAGACTGAGCCGCGCGATATGATGAATACCGTGAGGCTGGTGCTACAGCCGGGCCTTATCGATGATGAGCAGAAGATGACTCTTTGGCAGAGTGGCCACCGCAACCGCAGTTACCGCATCGGTTTTCTTGAGACCCTGCCCCACGACCTGCCACAGAGGGAGCCGGCGCGCGGCGATCTGCAGCAGTTCCGCGAGGCGCTGACGGCGCTGGGCGGCAGCTACTACGCACAGCGGCTGCTTACCCTGCTCGACGAGGAGGGGCAGAGCTTTCTTGCCATCGCCGACGAGGTGATGCAGAACCCGGCCGATCAGGAGGTGGCCAGTGCCCTGTTCAATGCCCTCGGTCGTTATTTCGCCCTGCCGGAGCGCAGGCATGGGCTGCGCGAGCTGGCCGAGGTGGAGGCGGAGGTCGAGCGCCGTCTCGCAGAAGAGCCCGCGCTACAGGCGCTGCAACAGGCAGTGCCAGAACTGGCGGAAGATCTGCGGGCGATGCTCACCCTCGCCCACGTCAGCGAATACCTGCTCAACCCCATCTTCGGCCAGACCGATGCGGTAGGGACGGTGATGAATGAGAAGATCGAGCCGGTCACCCTGCCGCTGCGCCGCCTTATCGCTCTGTTGCGCGGTCAGGACCAGGATGGGGTCAGCGGCCGCAAGCGGCGCGGCCGTCGTCGGGAGTAGCGGGTATGGGTGTTGAGGTAGTCACCATTGCTGCAAGTCTCACCGTTTCGGTCCCCGAGGAGGTGGTGGAGACACAGGTCGGCTACCTCCCCTGGGTGCTGGGTGAGAACCTCGCCGGCCAGGTCGATACCTGGGTGATGGAGGAGCGTACTGGCTACTATCCGGCACTCGATTTTTTCCGTGAGCAACCTGAGGCGGTGGACCCTGCACTACTCCACCTGATCGATGAGGTGGCTACCTTCTGCGCCGCCTATGCGCGCCGTGAACTGCGCCGTCGCCTCTCTCGCGTCTTCTCCAACGTGCAGATCGAACAGCTACAGTGCACCGCCTACACCATGCCAAAGATGCGCCCCAACCGCAGCAACGGGCCGATGGAGCTGGCGCAGCACTACGCCCCCGATAAGCTGAAGATGGAGCTGCTGTTAAGTTCGATCCAGAAGGCGAGATTCGAGGGAGAGGAGAGGATGGCGCTGGATAAGGTGAGCCGCTTCGCCCGCGAGCCCTTCTCCACCTTTCAGCTCAACGGTGCCAAGTTGCTGGAGGGATAACCTTTCACTTCCCTCATAAGTTCCACTCATCGCACTATTCAACAGACTGTTTGTTACTCATTTGCTCCTCTGGGCATAATCGACGGGATAACAATTTAACGAGCAAGAGGAAAATACAATGCGTCTGATTCTGTTGGGGGCGCCCGGCGCCGGTAAAGGTACCCAGGCACAATTTATCTGCGAGAAGTACAACATCCCGCAAATCTCCACCGGCGACATGCTGCGTGCCGCGGTCAAGGCCGGCACCCCGCTGGGTCTTGAGGCGAAGAAGGTGATGGATGCAGGCGGACTCGTATCCGACGACCTCATCCTCGGTCTGGTAAAGGAGCGTATCGCCCAGGACGACTGCAAGAACGGCTTCCTGTTCGACGGCTTCCCGCGCACCATTCCGCAAGCCGAGGCGCTGAAGGAGCAGGGCGTGACCCTCGACTACATCGTTGAGATCGATGTGGACGATGCCGAGATCATCAAGCGCATGAGTGGCCGTCGCGTCCACCTCGCCTCCGGCCGTACCTACCATGTCATCTTCAATCCGCCGAAGGTCGAGGGTAAGGACGACGAGACCGGTGAGGACCTGATTCAGCGTGAGGACGACAATGAGGAGACCGTACGCAAGCGCCTCGAGGTATACCACTCGCAGACCAAGCCGCTGGTCGACTTCTACTCCAAGATGGCTGCCAGTGGCGATGCCGCTGCGCCCAGGTACGTGAAGATCTCCGGCACCGGCAAGAGTGTTGACCAGAACCGCGACGCGGTCTTCGCTGCCCTGGCATAAGCGCAAGCCCACCAGAGAAAAACCCGCCCCGGCAACGGCGCGGGTTTTTTTATGCCCGCTTGGTTATACTCCAACACACGCAACACCATCTGGAATAGTTAATGAGTCAGCAGAAAAAGACCGGTGTTCTACTGATCAACCTGGGCACCCCCGATGCCCCCACACCCGCCGCCCTGCGCCGCTATCTGGCGGAATTCCTGTGGGACAAGCGGGTGGTGGATCTGCCACGACCACTGTGGTGGTTGATCCTGCACGGCATTATCCTGCGTACCCGCCCGGCCAGGTCGGCGGCAGCCTATCAATCCGTATGGAGTGAAGAGGGAGCGCCCTTGCTGGTGATATCAAAACAGCAGCAGAGGCGTTTACAGGCCGCCCTGGGCGACGGATATCATGTGGCGCTGGGGATGCGTTACGGTAATCCATCCATCGCCTCGGCAATGGATGGGTTACGCAAGGCTGAAGTCGATGAACTGTTGGTGTTGCCGCTCTATCCGCAAAACTCCTGCTCTACCACCGGCTCCAGTTTTGATGCGGTGGCCGATGCGCTCAAACAGCACCGTTTCGTACCGTCGTTACGCTTCATCGCCGATTACCATGACCACCCGCTCTATATAAAGGCGTTGGCCGATGCGGTACGTACCGCGTGGCAGCAACGTACGCAGCCTGAAAAGCTGATGATCTCCTTCCATGGTACCCCCAGGCGTTTTCGTGACGAAGGTGATCTCTATTTTGAACACTGCAGTACGACGGCCAACCTGCTGGCCGAAGAGCTTGGCTTAAGTGATGAGCAGTGGTTAATGACTTTCCAGTCCCGTTTCGGCAGGGAGGAGTGGCTCAAACCCTATACCGATGAGGTGTTGAAGAGTCTGCCGGATAAAGGGATTAAGTCGGTGGATGTGATCTGCCCCGGTTTCTCTGCCGACTGCCTGGAGACCCTGGAGGAGATCGCGGTGGAGAATCGCAACCATTTTATTCACGCGGGGGGAGGGCAGTTCCACTATATCGCCGCACTCAACGCCGATGCTGCGCATATTGAGCTTATTGCTGAGCTAGTGACCGTTAGCTAAAAGATACGCCCTGCCTTAACGAAACGCTCCTTCCAGTAGGGATTGTCCAATGAACCGATAGAGACCTCCTTGCCACTGGAGGGTGCGTGAACAAACTGATTATCGTCAAGATAGACACCGACGTGAGAGATCTTTCCCTCAATCCGGAAGAAGAGCAGGTCACCCTCCTGCAGATGGGAGCGTTTTACCGGCAGGCTGACCTGATACTGCTGCTCTGAAGTGCGTGGCACCTTATATCCCGCCTTGCCAAAGGAGTAGTAGACCAGACCGCTGCAGTCAAAGCCCTTCGGTGAGGCACCACCAAAGCGGTAGGGCTTACCTACCATTTGTGTCGCAATCGTCGTAGCGGGGTGTGAGCTTGCTGTGATGTGCGGGTTTTGACGCTGCTGCTGTGCGTGGGTGGTAGTGGATGAACAGGCGCTGAGCGGTATGAGCACAACGAGGGCTAATAGTATCGCTGGTTGCTTCATCTCTACACCTCCTGTCTGTTATGACATCACCATCTAACCATATTGTTGGTGCCTGTTGCAGTGATTCTCCTCACGAAACAGCGTAGCACAGGAGAGTACAAACACCACTTTCTGAACCCTGCTGTCGTTTCCTGGATGGATCATATAATGCTGCCAGACATGACAGACTTGAATGCCAAATTCACCTGTAGTGTTCATCGCGATACGGAACCTTTTTGCCAATTTAGTTCTGTAGTCCTCAAATCTGAAGCAAAAATTACTCTCTGAGTAGTGTCAGCTGGTGTCATTAATTAATGATAAATTGATACTACAGAACGTATTTAGTGCAGTGAGCCAATTACGTTTTGATCTCAAAAGTTGAAGAACAAAGTGGTCGAAAAAAGAAAAATTAATGTTTTTTTATAAAAAATCATGGAAAAAATGCAAAAAAATCATTTTTTTCTTTAAAAATCTTTTACAAGGTGAAGAAATATATGTTTATAATTGCTGCGGTAATTCTTATTCAATACAGTTAAGGAGTGGTTAAATGGCTCGTGTAAAAAAAGCTGCCAAGAAAAAAGTTGCCCGTCGCGGTCGTCCCGCCGCCAAGGCTGTCAAGCTGGATGCCAGCAAAAATAAAACCTTCAAGGCTGTAGCGGCCCGTGTTGAAAAGGCTGCTGCTGCCATGGCCAAGGCCGAAGCCGCTGCCAAGAAAGCAGCGTCTGATCTGGCTGCCGCCAAGACCAAAGCGAAGTCTTCCAAGAGTGCTGCTGCCAGGAACGCGGTTGCCAAGAAGAGCACCGCTGCCGCTAATGCCAAGGCTGCTGTAGCTGCCGCCAAGTTCGAGGTGAAGCTGGCAGGTGCCATGGCCGCTGCGCTGGCCAAGTTTGAGGCCGCTCAGGAGAAGGCCTACGACAAGGCGCTGGCAAAAGCCGTTGCAGCTCAGGAGAAGAAAGAGGCGAAAGCCTCCAAGGCGAAGGCCGCTCCTCGCAAGAAGCGTCGTGTTAAGCGCGCCAAGAAGAAGTAATCTTAACTTGCGATACGAAAAAGGCCGTCGAGAGACGGCCTTTTTTATGGCTGGGCGATTTTTCCAGCGCTAGTTGAAGAGACCCTCGAACGGCTCCACCACCACCCACTCACCGGGTTCTACCGCACCGCTCTCGGCAGAGAGGATAATAAAACAGTTGGCCTGACTCATGGAGCTGAGGATGTGTGAGCCCTGATTGCCGGTGGTATGTACCTGTAGCTCACCGTTGTCGCTGCTACGCAGAATGCCGCGTTGAAAATCGGCCCGACCGGGACGTTTCTTTAATCTGTCGGCAGTTTGTACCTTTAGGCGCAGGGGTTGTGTCGTATTTTCACCACAAAGATAACGCAGGCTGGGCTGTACGATCTGGTAGAAGGTCGCCATCACCGAAACCGGATTGCCGGGCAGACCGAAGAAGGTGGCGCCATTTACCTGACCGAAGGCGAGCGGTTTTCCCGGCTTCATCGCGATCTTCCAGAAGTCGACCTGGCCGAGGCGATCCAGCGTCTGCTTGACGAAGTCGGCTTCACCAACCGAGACACCGCCACTGGTGATCACCACATCGGCAATGGTTGAGGCGCTCTCGAAGGCCTCACTGATCGCCTGCTCATCGTCACGAATCACCCCCATGTCGATATGCTCGACACCAAGGTCACGTAGCATGCCGTAGAGGCTGTAGCGATTGGAGTCGTAGATCTGCCCCTCTCTGGGTTGTTCACCGATAGAGCAGAGCTCATCACCGGTGGAGAAGGTGGCGACACGCAGACGACGTCGTACCGTCACCTCGGCGACCCCCAGGGAGGCGAGCAGACCCAGCTCCGGTGCACGGATGCGCTGTCCCGGTGTCAGTACCACCCCCCCCTTTGCGATATCCTCGCCAATGTGACGCACGTTCTCACCCGCTTTGTGTCCGCAGCCGATGGTTACCTGTTCGCCATCACGCTTTGCCAGCTCCTGCATCACCACGGTATCTGCCCCGTCAGGAACCACGGCACCGGTCATAATACGTACCGCCTGCCCCGTTTTAACCGTTCCATTAAATGGGGTGCCGGCGAAGGAGGAGCCTGTGACCTGTAACGTGATCTCCCCCGTAGCGGGAATATCTGCACTATTGAGGGCGTAGCCATCCATCGCCGAGTTGATGTAGGCGGGGACATTGAGAGGGGAGGTGACGGGGAGTGCGACGGTGCGACGATGGGCGTCACGCAGGGCACAGCGCTCAAATCCCACGACGGGTTTCAGGGCCGAGCGAATGCGTTGTAGTGCCTCACTGACACTGAGGAGTCCTTGCAGGCCGACGCTGTCACAGTCGGCGGGGAGATCTCTATTGCTCATGGTGCACCTGTTAGCTTTCTGTTGTGCCAGTCGATAATGAAATCGGCGATGGCGGAAATATTATTGATGTCGAGTCGCGGTAGCGTCATTGGCCGGGGCGACGGCCCATCGCTGGCGAAGGCGATAATGTTTGCATCATCGGTATAGAGCAGCGGTTTGTCCAGCTCACGACGCCACAGCTCTATCTTCGGATAGCTTTCGTGTTTAAAACCCTCTATCAGCAGCAGGTCGAACTGTCGACAATCCAGCTGTTGCAATAGTTCGACAAGTTGCGGCTCATCCTCAGGTTGCGGGTTTTCATTGATCAGGGCCCAGCGTTTGCTGGAGGCGACCATCACCTGGGCGGCCCCCGCCTTGCGCAGTCGATAGCTGTCTTTTCCGGGTGTGTCGATATCGAAGTCGTGGTGGGCGTGTTTGATCAGGGCGATGCGCAGGCCGCGTGCGGTTAACTGCGGGATCAGTTTCTCCAGAAGGGTGGTCTTTCCGGTGCCGCTGTAGGCGACAAAACCGAGCATGGGGCGGGCGAAATCGTTAATCACGTTTTAGTTCTCTCTCAATTCGCGACAACTGTTCGGGGGTGTTGATGTTGACGAAGGCGTCGGGCTGGTCGGAGAAGTCGGCACTGCAGTGGGGATTACTGTAGAACCAGTCGTGTACCTTGCGCCCCCCCTGTTCAAGGTAGTTGCGCAGCCCTGCGGTAACCTCTCGTTTAACCAGCAGCACAACCGGATGGAGGCGATCACCATCGCTGACGGTGCAGGCCATCGCATCGTTGTACTCCATGGCCTGCAGCATCCGTTCGACCAGATCGAGAGGCAGTAGCGGTGTGTCGCACGGCACGCTTAGGACATAGTCGCTGTCGCAACTCTCCAGTGCACTCAATACGCCTGCCAGCGGACCAACTCCCCCGCTGAGGGTATCTTCAATCACAGGATAGCCAAACGTCTGATAGTCCTGCCGGCTACGGTTGCAGTTGATGAGTATGTTGCCGCTCTGCGGTGCAATGCGTTCGATCACATGAGCGATCATCGCCCTGCCATCAAGGGTGATTAGCCCCTTGTCGTCACCACCCATGCGTCGTGCCGCACCGCCAGCCAGGATAACAGTGGTGATGGATGGGGAGTGTGGCATGGTATCTCAGCGGTGTGGACAGATTGAAAGGTGGGAAGATTCTAGCATGGCCCACGCAGTTTGTTGGTACCACCGATGGCGTAACCCCTCAGACTTTGCGTGTGAACTTGGAATTGTTGGTGAGTGGCACTATATATAGGGTAGGTGGTTAGAAAGCGGGGTGGTGCGTTATGGAGATCAAATCGGCATTGACACATGCAGTCTCCGGTATCCAGCGAGGGATGGAGGGGCTGGATCGCAATGCGGATCAGATTGCGAAGGCCTCCACCGGCAGTGGCGATGATCTGGTCAAACCACTGGTGGAGAGTCATCTCAACCAGCTTCAGGTTGAGGCGAACGTCGAAATGTTAAAAACCGTTGACGATACCATCGGCTCGCTGCTGGATGAGCTGGCCTGAGCTGTTCAGAGGAAGATATTCTCCAGACCGTAGACGCCGCACTTCTTTCCCGCCAGTCGCGCCGCCTCAATCAGCGCCAGTTCCAGTTCGTGGCCCCGCAACAGCTGATCGATCATCCCCGCATTAAAGGTATCTCCCGCCCCGAGGGTATCGACCACCAGAGGTGGTGAAAAGGCGGGGGTGTGAAACACTCTTCCTGCATAGTCGATAGCCCATGCACCCCTCTCGCCCCAGGTGCAACTGGCGGTGACTTCCAGTTTCTGTGCCGCAATATGCTGTAGTAACGATTTGGCGTGGTGGTGGCCATGATGCAGGGCGTAGCCCTTGGAGAAGAGCAGCAGGTCGGCAAGGGGAAAGAGCGATTCGATACCCTCACGCGGCTTCTCCACCTCCAGCGAAACCATCAGATCTGGTTGCTCCTGTCGCAGATGCGACATCATCTTTGTCACCTCGCCAATGTTGCGCCCCTCGAAGTGAACCCACTCCAGTTGACCTGGATCGATGCGTAAAAAATCATTGAAGTGGTACTCGGCAAGCTCCCGGTAGTGGACGATGGTGCGACTGCCGTTAAGACGGTTAAGGGTGACATAGGAGGTAGGCACCTTACCGTGTGGTGAGGTATGTACCGCAGAGCAGTTGATATGGTGCTTATTGAGATCGGCACGGATCACCGCCGCATCGGGCTCATCGGCGAGGGTGCCGGCCCAACTGCATTGGTGGCCCAGCTGGCTCAATATCGCCAGGGTGTTGCAGGCGTTACCGCCACGGCGAAACTGTTGTGAGCTGGCGCGCACCTCCTGATCTTCGTGCGGATAGTCGTCCACCACATTGATGATATCGAGGGTGGCGTTGCCAACGGCGAGGATCTTAGCCATCTATTTTTCCATTCTGTTGTTGGGTGATGGCCCAGTGGATATGTTCGCGCACCAGCTCAGATGGGTCGTTCTGTCGGGAGAAAAGTGCGGTAATGATCGCCTCATCCGCCGGGGCGTTGCCCAGCGCCACGGCAATGTTGCGCCGCCACGACTCATAACCGATACGGCGGATCACCGACCCCTCGGTGCGGTGCAGGAACTGCTCCTCACTCCAGCTGAAGAGATCGATCAGCGTACTGTTATCAAGGTGATGGCGCGGGAGAAAGTCGCCCTCCTTCGTTATCGGTGCAAAGCGGTTCCATGGACAGAAGAGCTGGCAGTCGTCGCAGCCGTAGATGCGGTTGCCGATAAGCGGGCGTAACTCCAGTGGAATAGAGCCCCGGTACTCGATGGTGAGATAGGAGATACAGCGCCGGGCATCGACCACAAAGGGCTCGACGATTGCCGCGGTGGGGCAGGCATCGATACAGGCGCTGCAGGTACCGCAATGGGAGAGGGACGACGGCTCGCTCGTCGGCAACGGCAGGGTGGTGTAGATCTCACCAAGAAAGAACCAGGAGCCGGCCTCGCGGCTGAGCAGATTGCTGTGTTTGCCCACCCAGCCGAGCCCAGCCTGCTGCGCCAGCGGTTTCTCCAGCACCGGGGCGCTATCGACAAAGACGCGATAGCCGAACTCCCCCACCTCTGTCTCTATCCGGTTGGCCAGCCGCTGTAACCGCTTGCGCATCATTTTGTGGTAGTCGCGCCCCAGCGCGTAGCGGGAGATGTAGCCCTTTTGTGGCTCTCTCAGTACCGCTATGGCCTCTTCCTGAGTGTGCGGCAGGTAGTCCATGCGCACCGAGATGACGCTCAGGGTATCCGGCTCCAGTTCCGCTGGTCGAGTGCGCTTGGTACCGTGACGCGCCATGTACTCCATCTCGCCGTGGTACCCCTTCGCCAGCCACGCCTCAAACTCCTGCTCCGCTTCGTCAAGCTGAATGTGGCTGATCCCCAGTTGTGCAAAGCCGAGCTCCTGAGACCAGAGGTGGAGTTTGCGCAGCAGGGCGGTGGTGTCGAAGTTGTTCTGTGTCTGGCTCATTGTGGTTATGATACCCGTCATGGAGAGATTACCCTATGCCCTCTACCGGGCCGAACAGGTACGCGAGCTCGACAGGCTCGCCATCGATTACTATGGCATCTCCGGCACCTCCCTGATGGGGGCGGCCGGGCAGGTTCTGTTTGATGAGATACGTCGCAGCTTTCCGCGTGCACGTAGCATCGCCGTAATGTGTGGCGGTGGTAATAACGCTGGCGATGGCTACGTGACTGCGCGGCTGGCTCGCCAGGCGGGGCTTACCGTAGAGCTGCACCATCTGGTTGACCCGGATGAGCTTAAGGGTGAGGCGCGTCACGCCTGCGACGAGGCGATTGCCGCCGGGGTCTCGATGATCAACTACGACGGTCAGACCCTCGACGGTTGGGACCTGATTATCGATGCCCTGATCGGTACCGGTCTCAATGCCCCGGTGGAGGGGGTGTGGCGAGAGGCGATTGAGCAGATCAATGGCGCCGCGACCCCGGTCATCGCCGCCGATATCCCCTCCGGGCTCAATGCCGATAGCGGGGTTGCGATGGGGGCGGCGGTGCGGGCCGATGTGACGGTCAGCTTTATCGGCCTCAAACGCGGTATGTTTACCGCCGATGGTCCCGACCACTGCGGGCGACTGCTCTTCTCTGACCTCGGCATCCCCCATGAGGTCTACGACCACATTCCCGGGCATGCACAGCGCCTCGATTACGAAGCGGTGAGCGCTGCTCTGGGGCCGCGTCGCTGCAACAGCCACAAGGGCGATTATGGTCACGTGCTGGTGATCGGGGGGGATAAGGGTATGGCCGGTGCGGTGCACATGGCCGCTGAGGCGGCGGCCCGCTCAGGTGCCGGGCTGGTGAGTGTTGCCACCCGTGCAGCCCATGCGGCGATGATCAGTGCCGCCCGCCCCGAGCTGATGTGTCACGCCATTGAGCAGCCAGAGCAACTGACACCGCTACTCAATCGTGCCACTGTCGTGGTGATCGGGCCTGGGCTGGGTCAGGATAACTGGGGGCGTACAATGCTCTCCCGGGTGCTCGATTGCAAACTGCCGCTGGTGGTGGATGCCGATGCCATCAATCTGCTCGCAGGTGAGCCCTACTACCACAATAAGTGGGTACTTACCCCCCATCCCGGCGAAGCGGCACGCCTTATCGGCTGCACCACCTCAGAGGTGCAGCAGGATCGCTTTGGCGCCGCGGCCTCCATCGCCGCCAGCTACGGTGGCGTGGTGGTGTTGAAGGGGGCGGGGACCATTATTGAGGCGCTGGGTGGGGAGGCCGGGATCTGCAGCGCTGGTAACCCCGGTATGGCCTGTGGCGGAATGGGGGATCTGCTTGCCGGCGTCATTGGCGCACTGATTGCCCAGGGGATGGGGCTGGAGCAGGCGGCCAGCGTTGGTGTCACCCTGCACGGTGAGGCGGCGGATCGTGCTGCCGAGCAGGGTGAGCGGGGGATGATCGCCAGCGACCTGTTGCCGCAGATACGCCGCCTCGCCAATCCATGAGTGAGCCGCTGTTTGTTGCCGATAGCGAGGCGATGGAGGCATTCGGCGCCCGCCTGGCCACCTGTAGCAGAAGCGGTGAGACGATCTTTTTGCACGGAGAGTTAGGGGCTGGCAAGACCACCCTGGTACGAGGCTATCTGCGCGCCCTTGGACATCAGGGGGCGGTAAAGAGCCCCACCTATACCCTGGTGGAGCCCTATGAGCTAAAAGGGGGAAGGCGCGTCTACCACTTTGACCTCTATCGTCTCGGCGAGGCCGAGGAGCTGGAGTATATGGGGATCCGTGACTATCTGGATGGCGAGGCGGTACTGCTAGTGGAGTGGCCGCAGCGTGGTGAAGGGGTGCTACCTGAGTCTGACCTCGATATCACTATCTGCTATGAGGGCAGCGCTCGTCAGCTTACAGTGCGGCCACACACCCGTGCGGGAGAGAAATTGATCGATTGTCTTTGGGCAAATACTTGATTTTTCTGTTATTTCCTTTAAAGTTAGAATTGCAAGCTATAAATAGCAGCAATAAAGTAAGATAACTTTATGAATAACAAGGGGAAATTGAATTTCTCCTCATCGAGTGAAGCCTATGAAACAGACAGGATATCGGTTGATTGCACTGCTTCTGCTCTGTGCCAGTAGTCAGATCTGGGCCGAATCGGCAGTTAAGGGGATGCGGATGTGGCCCGCACCGGATCACACTCGCCTGGTATTTGATACCACAGCCCCGGTAGAGCACTCCCTCTTCACCCTCAAGGAGCCGGATCGCCTGGTGATCGACATCAAGGATACCCGCCTGAGTACCGATACCGAGCAACTCGACTACTCTAGCAGCCTGCTGACCGGAATCCGTAGTGCCCAGCGTAACGGCAAGGATCTGCGCGTGGTGCTGGATCTGAAGGGGGCGGTTACCCCCAAGAGTTTTGTGTTGCGCCCCAGTCAGGAGTACGGCCACCGCCTGGTGCTCGACCTCTACGATAGCGGCAGTAAACCTGAGCCGGTTCGCACCACCCTGAAATCGATCTCCAGCCGACAGAAGGCGCGTGATATCGTCATTGCGATCGATGCCGGTCACGGTGGGGATGACCCGGGGGCGATCGGTCCCAACGGGGTGAAAGAGAAGGATGTAGTGCTGGCCATCGCCCGTAAGCTGAAGAAGATGGTGGATCAGGAGCCGGGGATGAGTGCGGTGATGATCCGCGATGGTGACTACTTTGTCGGGCTGAAAAAGCGGGTCAAGCTGGCGCGACAGACTCACAAGGCCGATTTCCTGATCTCTATCCACGCCGACTCATTCAATGATGCTCGTGCCCGCGGCTCGTCGGTCTACACCCTCTCATCCGGTGGTGCGACTAGTGAACGTGCCCGACAACTGGCGGAGAAGGAGAACGCCTCCGACCTGGTCGGTGGGGTGAGTCTCGATGACAAAGATGATCTGCTCGCATCGGTGCTGCTGGACCTCTCGCAAACCGCCACTACGGAGGCGAGTGTCGATGTCGCCAGTCGTGTGCTGGGGGAGATCCGTGCGGTGAACAAGTTGCACAAGCGCAAGGTGGAGCAGGCGGGTTTCAGGGTTCTCAAGGCTCCCGATGTCCCCTCCATTCTGGTGGAGACCGCCTTTATCTCCAATCCTGCCGAGGAGCGTAACCTCAACAGCTCGACACATCAGGAGAAGATGGCGAAGGCGATCATGGAGGGGGTGCGGGACTATTTTACTGACAATCCACCTCCCGGTACGGTTCTGGCGATGAACAAGAAGCGCAAGCACGTAATCAGTCAGGGTGAGACCCTCTCTGCGATCGCCGAGTACTATCAGGTGAGTCTCAACTCCCTGCGCAACCTGAACAGGCTTGAGAGTAATACCCTGCGCGTCGGGCAGGTGCTGCAGATCCCCACCGACTCCTGATTCGGCTTTTTCTTCCTTCGCTATTCCATTAAGCTGCCGGGGTATGAATGCCCCGGCCAGCAATAGCGGACAGCGACGCATCCAGCCGCTGTCTACCCATCTTGCCAACCAGATCGCCGCCGGCGAGGTGGTGGAGCGCCCCTCCTCTGTGATCAAGGAGCTGCTGGAGAACAGCATCGATGCGGCGGCTCGTCATATATCGCTCGAAGTAGAGCAGGGGGGGGCAAAATTGATCCGGGTGGGCGACGATGGTGCCGGGATCCACCCCGATGACCTGCCACTGTCAATCGCACCGCACGCCACTAGCAAGGTCTACAGCCAGCAGGAGTTACAGCAGGTATTGAGCCTCGGTTTTCGTGGTGAGGCGTTGGCCAGTATCGCCTCGGTCAGTCGTTTCTCTATCGCCAGTCGTCAGCCTGATGATGCACAGGGGCTGCGGTTGGAGCAGGGAGAGATTGCCCCATGCGCGATGCCTGCCGGTACCCGTATCGAGGTACGGGACCTCTTCTACAACACCCCGGCCAGACGTAAATTCCTGCGTACCGAGCGTACCGAGTTTCTGCACATTGAGGAGGTAGTCAAACGCCTCGCCCTGAGCCGCTATGACATCGGCTTCAAGTTAAAGCACAACGGTAAAGAGCAACTTCACCTCAATCCCATTGATGTGAGTGCGGATCGCTCACAGCGTGTAGCCGCGGTATTGGGGCGGGCCTTTGTGCAGCAGGCATTGGCGCTTGAGTTCGAAGCGGCGGGGATGAGGTTGTGGGGATGGGTGGGGCAGCCGGGTTACTCACGCAGCCAGGCCGACCTGCACTACTTCTATCTCAATGGCCGGGTGATACGAGACAAACTGGTGACCCATGCCTTGCGTCAGGCTTACCTTCCGGTGCTGGAGCCGGGGCGCCACCCGGCCTATCTGCTCTATCTGGAGATCGACCCGGCACAGGTCGATATCAATGTCCACCCCACCAAACACGAGGTGCGGTTTCGTGAGTCACGACTGGTGCACGATTTTCTGTTGCGCGCCCTGGCCCGCGCGCTGGAGGGGAGGGGGGAGCCGTTGCCACTGCCGCAAGCCCCGCAGGAGGCCCCCCCCTCTTATCGGCAGGAGCGGTCCACTGGCGCACAGGTGGCTGAACAGAGCGCCTTTTATCGTCGGTCGCTGACGAGTACGAATCGCCCCGCACCTGATGCCTCGAGTTCTCTCCTCGCCGTGGCGCATGATGAGTACCTCATCGCTCGGCGTGGTGGGGAGCTGGGGGTGTTGGCGATCATCCCGGCGCGATGCTTGTTGC
>JAOUQQ010000036.1 GCA_029879245.1 Chromatiales bacterium
ATG
The DNA here is from genome assembly GCA_029879245.1 of Chromatiales bacterium. Taxonomy (GTDB): domain Bacteria; phylum Pseudomonadota; class Gammaproteobacteria; order Thiohalomonadales; family Thiohalomonadaceae; genus JAPHSX01. Next base: position 4 of record JAOUQQ010000036.1, read on the forward strand.
GTAAGCGAACCCCGATGAATGATTATCCGCTGAAGGGACGTGGTGGCCAGGGCGTCATTGCCATTCAGACCTCCGAGCGCAACGGCGATGTGGTTGGTGCCGTACTGGTGGCAGAGAATGAGGAGATCATGTTGATCACCGATGGCGGTACTCTGGTACGCACCCGTGTCGCCGAGGTCTCGTCGATGGGGCGCAATACTCAGGGCGTGCGTCTAATCAATCTGACCAAAGATGAGAAACTGATCGGTCTTGAGCGTATTGCAGAGTCCGATGAAGATGGAAACGAAGAGGAGGGTGAGGCCGACACCGAGGAGTGAGGCCGCACCCTTTCACGTAACAATAAAACCGCAAGAGGGTATTAACCAGATGGCACGTGTATTCAACTTCAGCGCCGGCCCGGCAATGTTGCCGCAGGCAGTGATCGAAAAGGCCCAGGCCGAGATGCTCGACTGGAACGGCAGCGGCATGTCGGTGATGGAGATGAGCCACCGCGGCAAGGAGTACATGTCGATCGCCGAGAAGGCCGAGGCCGACCTGCGCGAGGTGATGGGGATCCCCTCCAACTACAAGGTGCTGTTCCTGCAGGGCGGGGCCTCTAGCCAGTTCGCGATGATCCCGATGAACCTGCTGCGTGGCGCCACCACCGCCGACTACCTCAACACCGGTGACTGGTCGAAGAAGGCGATCGCCGAGGCGAAGCGCTACTGCACAGTCAACCTGGCCGCTGACACCTCCGAGGATAACTTCACACGAGCCCCGGCACAGTCGGAGCTGAAACTCTCCGCCGATGCCGCCTACGTCCACTACTGCCCCAACGAGACCATCCGTGGTGTGGAGTTCCCCTACATCCCCGCGGTGGGCGACAAGCCACTGCTGGCCGACATGTCCTCCACCATCCTGAGCCGCCCCATCGACGTTTCCAAGTTCGGCATGATCTACGCCGGGGCGCAGAAGAACATCGGCCCGGCGGGCCTCACCGTGGTGATCATCCGTGAGGATCTGATCGGCGAGACCCTCGCCGGCACCCCGACCATGTTCGACTACAAGACCCACGCCGAGAACGATTCGATGTACAACACCCCGCCCACCTACAGCTGGTACCTCGCCGGCCTGGTGTTCGAGTGGATCAAGGAGCAGGGCGGTCTGGCCAAGGTCGCCGAGGTCAACGAGCGCAAGGCGGCCAAGCTCTACGCAGCCATCGACGGCTCCGACTTCTACGCCAACCCGGTCGAGGTGGCGAGCCGTTCCTGGATGAACGTCCCCTTCACCCTGGCCAATGCCGAGCTCGATGCCGACTTCCTCGCCGAGGCGAAGAAGGTGGGCCTCACCACCCTCAAGGGTCACCGCTCGGTCGGCGGCATGCGCGCCTCCATCTATAACGCCATGCCCGAGGCGGGGATCGACACCCTGGTCGCCTTCATGGCGGAGTTCGAGAAGAAGCACGGCTAAGCCGCGCTGGGGGAGCAACCACAATGCACAAGATACTGACACTGAACAACATCTCCGCCGCCGGTCTGGACCGTCTGCCGCGCGACAGCTATGAGGTGGCATCGGAGTTTCAAAACCCCGATGCGATCCTGCTGCGCTCTTTCAAGATGCACGAGATGGCGATCCCCGCCTCGTTGAAGGCGGTGGGTCGCGCCGGTGCAGGGGTCAACAACATCCCGGTCGATAAGATGAGCGAGAAGGGGGTGGTGGTGTTTAACGCACCGGGTGCCAACTCCAACGCGGTAAAGGAGCTGGTGATCGCCGGTATGTTGATGGCCTGTCGCAATATCGCCCAGGCGTGGGACTTCTCGCGCAATCTTGAGGGGACCGATGAAGAGATTGGCAAGGCGACCGAGGCGGGCAAGAAGAACTACGGCGGCTTCGAGTTGCCGGGCCGTACCCTCGGGGTGGTCGGCCTGGGTGCCATCGGGGTGCGCATCGCCAATGCGGCGGTGGCCCTTGGCATGCACGTGATCGGCTTCGACCCGGGCATCACCGTCAAGGGGGCCTGGCAGCTCGATGCGGCGGTGAAGCAGGCGGGCAGTGTCGATGAGCTGCTCAACAACTCAGACTTCATCACCTTCCACGTGCCGCTGATCGATGCGACGAAAAACCTGATCAACGCCGATCGACTGAAGAGAATGAAAGATAACGTGGTGGTGCTCAACTTTGCCCGCGGCGGTATCGTTAACGACGAGGATATGGTGGCGGCACTCGATAGCGGCAAGGCCTACGCCTACGTCTGCGACTTCCCCACCAATCTCTTAAAGAAACACCCGCGCGTCATCACCCTGCCGCACCTCGGGGCCTCCACCCGCGAGGCGGAGGAGAACTGCGCCATCATGGTGGCAGACCAGGTGAAGGAGTATCTGGAGAACGGTAATATCACCAACTCGGTCAACTTCCCCGAGGTGGTGATGCCGCGTGCCGAGGGTTCGCACCGCATCACGATTGCCAACGCCAATGTGCCCAACATGCTGGGACAGATCTCCACCGACCTGGCCAGTGCCGGGCTCAATATCGTCGACATGCTCAACAAGTCGCGCGGCGAGCTCGCCTACACCGTGGTCGATGTGGACAAGGCGGTACCGCAGGAGATCATCGATCAGATCGCCGCCATCAATGGGGTGCTGTCGGTCAGGGCGATCAGTTAATCAACCATTGGGTTCGAGATGAGTAGCGAGGAAAAACTTCAGGCGATCCGCCAGCGTATCGACGTCTTGGACATCGAGCTGCAGGGCCTGCTCAACGAGCGTGCCGCGCTGGCCCAGGAGGTGGCGCGCGTCAAGCTGAAGGCGGGCGAGGGTGCGGTCTTCTACCGCCCCGAGCGCGAGGCACAGGTGCTGCGCGCGGTAAAGGCACGCAACCAGGGGCCGCTCCCGGCCGAGGAGGTGGCGCGCCTGTTCCGCGAGGTGATGTCGGCCTGCCTGGCGCTGGAGCGGCCGATGACCATCGCCTACCTCGGTCCGGCGGGGACCTTCTCCCACGAGGCGGCCCTCAAGCAGTTCGGCCATTCGATGGTGGGCAACCCGCTGCCGGCCCTCGACGAGGTGTTCCGCGAGGTGGAGGCGGGGAGTGCCGACTACGCAGTGGTGCCAGTGGAGAACTCCACCGAGGGGGCAGTCAACTACACCCTCGACCTGATGCTCGCCACGCCGCTGCGCATTTGTGGTGAGGTAGAGCTGCGGATCCACGACCACCTGATGACAAAGGCGGCCGAGCTTTCCGTCATCAAACGGGTCTACTCACACGCCCAGTCGCTGGCCCAGTGTCGCGAGTGGCTCGACACCAATCTGGCCGGTGCCGAGCGTATCGCCGTCAGCTCCAACGCCGAGGCCGCACGCCTTGCCAGCGGGGATAGCGAGGCTGCGGCCATCGCCGGGATCAGCGCCGCCGAGATCTATGAACTGCCGGTACTTGCACGCACCATAGAGGATAAGCCGGACAACACCACCCGCTTCCTGGTGCTGGGCCATTGCCAGGTGCCGCCGAGCGGCAAGGACAAGACCGCCCTGCTGGTCTCGACCCGCAACAAGCCGGGGGCACTCTCGCAGCTGCTACAGCCACTGGCCCGTCACGGCATCTCGATGAGCCGCATCGAGTCGCGGCCCTCACGCCAGGGCATGTGGGACTACGTATTCTTTCTCGAGATCGACGGCCATCAGCAGGATGAGGGGGTGACCCAGGCCCTCGCCGAGCTTGAAAACGAGGCCTCACTCTATAAAATCCTCGGCTCTTTCCCCAAGGCTGTGTTGTAGGACACGTCCATGATCGACTTTCTCAAACTGGCAAACCCCGGTGTCGCCGGGCTCCACCCCTATCAGGCTGGCAAGCCGATCGAGGAACTGGAGCGCGAGCTGGGGATCAGCAATATCATCAAGCTCGCCTCCAACGAAAATCCCCTCGGCCCCTCACCGAAGGCGATTGCCGCGATGCAGGCGGAGCTGGCCGATGTCTGGCTCTACCCGGACGGCAACGGCTTTGTGTTGAAGGAGAAGCTGGCCGCCCTGCATGGGGTGGCGATGAACCGGATCACCCTCGGCAACGGTTCCTCGGAGCCGCTGGAGTTTATCGTTCGTGCCTTCGTACAACCGGGCGATGAGGTGCTCTTCTCCGAGCACAGCTTCGCCATTTACCCTATCGTCACCCAGGCCGCGGGCGGGGTAGGGGTGGCGGCCCCGGCGAAGAACTGGGGCTTCGACCTCGATGCCCTCAAGGCGCAGATCAGCGCCAGGACCCGCGTCATCTTCATCGCCAACCCCAACAACCCCACCGGCACCTGGCTCGGCGCGGCAGAGCTGGAGGCCTTCATTGCCGCGGTGCCGGAGAACATCATCGTGGTGGTCGACGAGGCCTACTACGACTACGCCTCGCACCCGGCCACCGGGGCGTCGGGCTACCCCAATGCCATCGACTGGGTGGAGAAGTATCCCAACCTGATGGTGACCCGTACCTTCTCCAAGTCCTACGCCCTGGCGGGGCTGCGCGTCGGCTATGCCATCTCCCATCCGCAGGTGGCCGACCTGATGAACCGGGTGCGCCCCCCCTTCAACGTCAGCAACCTGGCGATGGCCGCCGCGGTGGCCGCACTCGATGATGCCGACCACCTGCGTGCCTCGGTGGAGATGAATGCTGCCGGTCTCAAGCAGCTGACTGCCGCCTTCGATGAGATGGGGCTGGAATATATCCCCTCGGTTGGCAACTTCATCAGCGTCGATGTTCAACGTGAGGGCAAACCGGTCTACGACGCCCTGCTGCGCGAGGGGGTGATTGTACGCCCCGTTGCCAACTACGCAATGCCGAACCACCTGCGCGTGACGGTGGGCAAAGCGGAGGAGAACGCACGCTTTATCCGCGCACTGAAGAAGGTGCTGGCCGGGTGATCAGGCAACTTACCATCTATGGTGTCGGCCTGATTGGCGGCTCCCTGGCTCGCGCCCTCAAGCAGGCGGGGGCGGTTGGGGAGGTCGTCGGTTATGGCCGCTCTGTTGAGCCTTTACAGAAGGCTGTCGAGCTTGGGGTCATCGACCGCTACGAGACCGATATCGCTACTGCCGTGGCTGGCAGCGATGTGGTGCTGCTGGGGGTGCCGGTGGGCGCAATGGAGGCGGTGCTCACCGAGCTCCGGCCGCACCTTGGCGCCGATACCATCATCACCGATGTGGGCAGCACCAAGGGTTCGGTGGTTGCCGCCGCCGAGAGGGTCTTCGGCAGCCTGCCACCACGCTTTATCCCCGGCCACCCCATCGCCGGTACCGAGCAGAGCGGGGTGGAGGCCTCATTCGCCGAGCTCTACCAGAACCGTCGTGTCATCCTCACCCCGGACGGGCAGAGCGATATCGATGCCCTGGAGCAGGTGCGCTGGATGTGGCAACAGGCGGGTGCTGAGGTGGTCGATATGCCGGTGGCCCACCACGACGAGGTGCTCGCCGCCACCAGCCACCTGCCGCACATGCTCGCCTTTACCCTGGTCGATACCCTGGCACGGCTGGAGGATCACGATGATATCTTCCGCTTCGCCGCTGGCGGTTTTCGCGACTTTACCCGTATCGCCTCCAGTAACCCGCAGATGTGGCACGACATCTGTCTGAACAATCGCGAGGCGCTGCTGAAGATGATCACCCGTTTTGGCGAGGAGCTGACATGCCTCGCCTCGGCTATCGAAAATGGCGATGGCGAGACCATCCTCAAGACCTTTGAACGTGCCAAGTTGGCACGCGATTCCTATTGCGAAACTAACAGTTAATCATAGTGTTATGAGTCATTCCTCGAAAAATATTCAATTTGTGGCACAACCTGGCGGCAACCTCAGCGGAGAAGTCCGCGTGCCTGGTGACAAGTCGATCTCCCATCGCTCGATCATGCTCGGCTCCCTCGCTGAGGGGACCACCGAGGTGAGCGGCTTCCTCGAAGGGGAGGACAGTCTCGCCACCCTGCAGGCCTTCCGCGACATGGGGGTGCAGATCGAGGGCCCCACGGCCGGGCGCGTCACCATCCACGGCGTCGGCCTGCACGGCCTCAAGCAACCGACCAGGTCTCTGGACCTTGGCAATTCCGGCACCTCGATGCGCCTGCTCTCCGGTCTGATGTCGGGGCAAGCCTTCGATGTGGAGATGGTGGGGGATGCCTCCCTCTCCGGTCGACCGATGAAGCGTGTCACCTTACCATTGGCGCAGATGGGGGCCGAGGTGGCCACCACCGAGGCGGGTACCCCGCCGCTCAAGGTCAAGGGTGGATGTCAGCTCCACGGCATCCACTACGATATGCCGGTCGCCTCGGCGCAGGTGAAGTCCTGCATCCTGCTTGCTGGCCTCTATGCCGATTCAACCACCTGCGTCACCGAGCCGGCCCCCACCCGTGACCATACCGAGCGGATGCTCAAGGGCTTCGGTTACCCGGTGAAGGTCGACGGTGCCACCGCCTGTGTCGAGCCGGGTGGCAGGCTCACTGCCACCACCATCGACGTGCCGGCCGACATCTCCTCGGCCACCTTCTTCATGGTGGGGGCGGCGATCGCCTCGGGCTCCGACATCACCCTGCAGCATGTCGGTATCAACCCGACCCGCATCGGTGTCATCAACATCCTGCGCCTGATGGGGGCCAACCTGGAGGTGCTAAACGAGCGCGAGGTAGGGGGCGAGCCGGTGGCCGACATCCGTGTGCGCGCCAGCCAGCTCAAGGGGATCCGCATTCCCGAAGATCAGGTACCCCTCGCCATCGACGAGTTCCCAGCCCTCTTCGTCGCCGCCGCCTGTGCCGAGGGGGAGACCGTCCTCACCGGCGCCGAGGAGCTACGGGTGAAGGAGTCGGACCGCATCCAGGTGATGGCCGATGGCCTGGTGGCGCTGGGCGTCGATGCCCGTGCCACCCCTGACGGTATCGTGATCCAGGGCGGCCCCATCGGCAGCGGCACGGTAGAGAGTCACGGCGACCACCGCATCGCCATGTCCTTTGCCATGGCGGCGCTGCGCGCCTCTGGCCCCATCACCATCAACGACTGCGCCAACGTCAACACCTCCTTCCCGGACTTTGTCGGGCTGGCGAGCCGTTGCGGCCTCAACATCAGCAGCCGGGAGGCATAAAAAATGACAGTGCCGGTGATCACCGTGGACGGCCCCAGCGGGGTCGGCAAGGGCACCATCAGCCATTTGCTGGCGCAGCACTTCGGTTTCCACTTTCTTGACAGCGGTGCCCTCTATCGCCTCACCGCCCTAGCTGCGTTGCGTCGTGGGGTCGACCTCACCGATGAGGGAGCGGTGGCAGCGATTGCCACCAATCTCGATGTCGTCTTTCTCCATGACAGCTCGGGCGAGGTGAAGATTCTTCTGGAGAATCAGGATGTCAGCCTGGATATTCGCACCGAGAAGGCGGGCAATAATGCCTCCAAGGTCGCTGTTCTGCCCGCCGTACGTGCAGCCCTGCTGCAGCGCCAACGCGACTTTGCCGAAGCGCCAGGTCTGGTAGCCGACGGGCGGGACATGGGCACCACAGTCTTCTCTCAGGCGTCGGTGAAACTGTTTCTTACTGCCTCTGCCGAGGTGAGGGCGGAAAGACGCTATAAGCAGTTGATAGAAAAGGGATTAGATGCTAATCTTCGCGGTCTGATTGAGGAGATTGAACAGCGTGACGAGCGAGACCGCTCACGCAGCACCTCCCCACTCAGGCCGGCCGACGACGCCATCACCCTCGACACCTCCAACAGGAGTATAGAAGAGGTCTTCGCAGAGGCGCTTAACCACTGCGAGGGGATTGCTCCCGGCCATTAACTCTGGGGTATACCGTTGCTGATTTCATCGAACGGTATGCGTTTGGTGAAACAACAACCCGCCATACTGCAGTCTGGTATCGCGGCACTATCTTTAGGTTATTACAGCGATGAGCGAAAGCTTTGCAGAACTCTTTGAAGAGTCCCTCTCCACTACCCAATTACGCCCCGGCACCATTGTTACCGGTACCGTGGTATCCATCGGATCTGACGTCGTAATCGTTAATGCGGGACTCAAGTCCGAAGGCATTATCGATATCGCCCAGTTCAAGAACGAGAACGGCGAGATCGAGGTTGCCGTTGGCGATCAGATCGACGTTGCCCTGGAGGCCGTCGAGGATGGCTTCGGTGCCACCCGCCTCTCTCGTGAGAAGGCCAAGCGCGCCGAGTCCTGGACCCGTCTGGAAAAGGCCCACGAGGCCGAAGAGACCGTTATCGGTCGCATTATCGACAAGGTCAAGGGCGGTTTCACCGTCGAGCTGCAGGATATTCGTGCCTTCCTGCCAGGCTCCCTGGTCGATGTCCGTCCCGTACGTGACACTCAGTACCTTGAGGGCAAGGACCTCGAGTTCAAGGTTATCAAGCTTGATCGCAAGCGCAATAACGTGGTTGTTTCCCGTCGTGCCGTCGTTGAGACCGAGTCGAGTGAAGAGCGCGAGCAGTTGCTGGCCAATCTGCAGGATGGTATGGAGGTCAAGGGTATCGTCAAGAACCTGACGGACTATGGTGCCTTCGTCGACCTCGGCGGTATTGATGGCCTGCTCCATATCACCGACATGGCGTGGAAGCGCGTCAAGCATCCGAACGAGATCGTAGAGGTTGGTCAGGAGATCGACGTCAAGGTTCTCAAGTTTGACCGCGAGCGCAACCGCGTCTCCCTCGGCCTTAAGCAGATGGGCGAGGATCCGTGGGAAGATATCACCCGTCGTTATCCCGAGGGCACCCGCCTGCACGGTAAGGTGACCAACCTCACCGACTACGGCTGCTTCGTCGAGATCGAAGATGGCGTTGAGGGTCTGGTACACGTCTCCGAGATGGACTGGACCAATAAGAATATCCACCCCTCCAAGGTTGTACAGCTTGGCGATGAGGCCGAGGTGGTAGTTCTCGATATCGACGCTGAGCGTCGTCGTATCTCACTGGGCATGAAGCAGTGTCAGGCCAATCCGTGGGAAGAGTTTGCCGGAAGCCACAACAAGGGCGACCGTGTCTCCGGTACCATCAAGTCGATCACCGATTTCGGTATCTTCATCGGTCTGGACGGCGGTATCGACGGTCTGGTGCACCTCTCCGATATCTCCTGGGAGGAGAATGGCGAAGAGCAGGTACACAACTACAAGAAGGGACAGGAGCTGGAGGCGGTTATCCTTGCCATCGATCCTGAGCGTGAGCGCATCTCTCTGGGCATCAAGCAGATGGAGCAGGACCCCTTCTCCGACTTCCTTGGCCAGAACAAGAAGGGCAGCATCGTTAACGGTACTGTTCGTGAGGTAGATGCCAAGGGTGCCGTGATCGATCTGGCTGAGGGTGTTGAGGGATATCTGCGTGCCTCTGAACTCTCTGCAGACCGTGTTGAGGATGCCCGTACTCTGCTCAAAGAGGGAGACAGCGTTGAAGCTAAATTCATCGGTGTTGACCGCAAGAACCGCACCATCAACCTCTCCATTAAGGCGAAAGATGTGGAAGAGGAGCAAGAGGCTGTTCAGGACTACAATCGTTCCGCTCCAGTGAACCCGACTCTGGGTGACCTGCTTAAGGAACAGATGGTAAGTAAGGAAGACTAAGTGGATGGGCAGGGGGTGCGAAAGTGCCCCCTGCCTCCATTGCTTATTTGGGGAGTGATAATGACAAAATCAGAATTAATCGAAAGACTCTCACGTAAACAGTCGCAGTTACCCTATAAAGATGTCGAATTGGCGGTAAAGACCATTCTCGATCAAATGGGGCACAGCCTGTCGAATGGTGAGCGTATTGAAATTCGCGGTTTTGGCAGTTTTTCCCTTCACTATCGCCCACCTCGGATGGGGCGTAATCCCAAGACCGGTGCCTCGGTTGCACTTGGTTCAAAATATGTTCCACACTTCAAGCCGGGCAAAGAGCTGCGCGAACGCGTAGATGACGGATTGAAGAATGGCAATCAAATTCAGGGTGAGAGCTCCTGATATCAGTTTCCGTTGGTTCGATGCGATTGTAGTTTGCGCATGTGCCACAATCTTCTGTTCAAGGCGTGATGTGGAATAAAAGATGATACGTGCCTTGTTGATACTCCTGCTTATCCTGCTGGCTATTGTCGTCAGTGTCCTGACCCGACTCAATCTTGAGGTGGTCAACTTTCACTACTATTTTGGCTCAGTGGCGTTGCCGCTTATGTTGCTTCTGGCGCTGGTCTTTGTCTTCGGCGCATTAACAGGGTTGATGCTGACATTTGCACTGGCTTTGTCTACGTATTCTGAACGCAAGCGATTAAAACGGGCCCTTGCGCTCAGGGAGCAGGAGATCCGCAATCTGCGAGACATCCCGATCAAGGATAGACATTAAATGCCACTGGAGAATTTGCTCTTTTTGCTGTTACCGATCGCGGCCTTCTCTGGTTGGTTGGTTGGTATACGTCGTGAGCGAAGCAAGGCAGCCAGCAAAGCAGGCTACCTTTCATTATCTCAGGGATATTTCAAAGGTCTTAATTATCTTCTTAATGAGCAATCTGACAAAGCCCTTGAGGTATTTGTGCAGATGTCTGAGGTCGATAGCGAGACAGTTGATCTCCACTTTGCCCTGGCGAGTCTGTTTGCGCGTCGCGGTGAGGTGGAGCGAGCAATACGTATACACCAGAATCTGATAGCACGACCGGTTCTTACACAGCGCGATCGCAACCGTGCCTTGTATGAGTTGGCTGGGGACTACATGCGGGCTGGTCTCCTGGATCGAGCTGAGAGTCTCTACTCGGAACTGGTGGATGATGCAGAGTATGGACAGCTTAGTCGACGCCAGTTGCTGGACGTCTATCAACAGGAGAAGGAGTGGGATAAGGCAATTGCTATAGCAAGGCGTCTTGACACGATCAGAGGTCAGCCGTTAAGCCCCACTCTGGCACACTTTTATTGTGAATTGGCCGATGCCGCACTGGCCAGAGGCGATGCCACACTGGCAATGCAAAATGTAAAACGCGCCTTTAGTGAAGATAAAAATAGTGTACGAGCAACGCTCACTGAGGCCAGATTCTACCTGTTAAGTAAAAACAGTCGAGCGGCAATTAAGTCACTTAAGCGGGTTGAAAAACAGAATAGCGACTATTTACCGCTGATCCTTGATCCGATGCAACAGGCTTATGTGATGGAAGGAAACAGTGCTGGATTTGTCGATTATCTGCGAGAGTTATCGAATGGTGCCAGCATTAGCACGGTTCTAACACTTAGCAATCTGCTGCAACAGCAGGAGGGTGATGATGCTGCACTCAAACTTCTGTCGCAGATAATGCAACAACGTCCCTCTCTACGTCTGCTACAGCAGATGCTGTTACTCTATACTCGTCGACACGCAGAGAGTCGTGAGCTGAAATTGGCACTTGATACACTTGAAAAGTATATGCATGACAAGCCATTTTATCACTGTACGAACTGTGGCTTTCAGAGTCGCAACATGCAGTGGCAGTGCCCAAGTTGTAAACAGTGGGATCGAGTGAGGCCGATCCACGGAATTGATGGTGACTAACAAAGGTTAACTATGAGCAATAACTCCCCGATTATCGTTGCACTCGATTTTCCTTCGGCCGCTCAGGCGCTTGAACTGGTAGAACGGCTTGAGCCACAGAGGTGCCGTCTTAAAGTAGGTAAGGAGCTGTTTACCCGTAGCGGCCCCACATTTGTGGAGAAGCTGGTAGATCAGGGGTACGACGTCTTTCTTGATCTGAAGTTTCACGATATCCCCAACACCGTTGCGGCGGCCTGTCGTGCGGCAGCGGATCTTGGCGTATGGATGGTTAATGTTCACGCACAGGGGGGACGCAAAATGATGGAGGCTGCCAGTGAGGCGTTGCAACACTCGTCACATCAGCCCCTGCTGATCGCCGTTACCATTCTCACCAGTATGGCTGAGGATGATATCCATGAGGTGGGTCTTGGCGGAACACCGGCAGAGAACGTAAAGCGGCTGGCAAAACTGGCAGAGGGTTCCGGACTTAACGGTGTTGTCTGTTCGCCGCAGGAGGTGGCGATGCTGCGTGAGACGATTAGCGCTGAGTTTAATCTCGTAACACCGGGTATTCGTCCTAGCTGGAGCGCGAAAGGCGATCAGGCCCGCATCACCACCCCAGCCGATGCGACAAGGCTTGGTTCAAACTATCTGGTCATTGGCCGTCCAATAACAGCGGCGGATGAACCACTCGAGGCGCTGCAAAAAATAGAGGATGAGCTTCGAGGCTAAATCAGAATAACCCTACATTAAATAAGATTAAATTCCGATATCAGCAAACCCCCTTCCGTGAGTATTGTATCCGCGGCAACTGAATGCCGCAGACAGTTAACGGAGGAATACTGATGAAAAAGCTACATCACCTGTTTATCGCCATTGCACTTCTCTTCGCAAGTAACTTTGCCGTTGCAGAGGTGGTCAATATTAATACTGCCGATGCAACAACACTGGCAGCCAATATCGTTGGCATTGGTGAGAAAAAGGCACTGGCGATCGTCCAGTTCCGTGAGGAGCACGGTCCCTTTAAGTCGGTAGATGAACTGACTCAGGTAAAGGGGATCGGCCTGAAACTCGTCGACAATAATCGTGAAAATCTTACTGTAAAGAGTGATTAATCAGGTACCTGACCATGGAGGTTACCTCGTCGGTAACCTCCATCATTGCGATATATTCTCTCCCGTGTCAGACTTCAAATGCGCATCTTTTGTGGGTTATTTCCTACAAAATTCTTGACAAAACTACTATACAAAGTTATTCCTCTATCTGCGCGGCTTGAAACGCCACCCATTTAACTACAAATAGAGACGACAGCCGGTAATGGTATCCGGTTGTGAAAACACTAGATTAAACAGGAGAAACTTATGCCACTATTTCAATGGGAAGATAAATATAGTGTTGGCAATGCCACTATGGATAGCCACCACCAGAGACTGTTCGATATTCTGAATGTGATCCACGATGCCGCACGTGAAGGGCGTGGCGAGGAGATCATTGAGAAAGAGCTCAATGAGCTGGAAAGCTATACCAAGTATCACTTCGATGAGGAAGACAAGCTGATGGTTCAGACCGGGTACCCGGGACTTGAGGCTCAGCGACAGGCACACAAGGCCTTTCTGGCCAAGATCGCCGAATATCAGCAGCAGGTCGCCGATGGTGATGGGGTCTATGTGGTAGGTAGCGTTGCGGTAACGGTAAAAGACTGGCTGAAGCAGCACATTCTTACCATGGATATGCAGTATGAGGACTACCTGAGTAAAGTCTAATCAGCCCTGCCTGACCTCAAACGTTGCACGGGGACTCCCCCGTGCAGTAACTCTGTTCCACTCCTTTCGCCTTGTTGGTCCACACAGATTTGTGGCATCCTCAGGGGCATGAATACCCACAGAACGATTGAAAAAAGGGGTGCTTTCGCAGCTCTTTTTTTTCTTACACTCATACTATTTCATTCCCCTTCTACTGCCGAGACGGTTACTCTTGCCGTCGCCGCCAATTTTACTGAGGTAACGGCCGAACTGGTTTCGCGCTTTGAGCAGCATAGTGGGCACCGTGCAAAGGTGAGTTACGGTTCAACCGGCAAGCTCTACGCACAGATCAAGCATGGCGCTCCGTTTGATCTCTTTCTTGCGGCCGATGAGGAGAGACCAAAACGACTTGTGGAGGAGGGTGATGCAATCGGCGCAAGCCGCTTTACCTACGCAAGGGGTGAGTTGGTGTTGTGGAGTGCCGATGAGGGGCTCTTCTCGGATGGGGAGGCCTACCTGAAGAGGGGTGAGATCACTCGTCTGGCGATTGCCAACCCGCAGACTGCACCCTATGGTGTGGCGGCTCAGCAGTTACTTCATCGCCTGGGACGTTGGGAGAGCCTCATGCCACACCTGGTGCGCGGTGATTCGATCACACAGACCTTTCAGTTTGTCGCTACCGGCAACGCAGAGACGGGATTGGTCGCTGCCTCGCAGCTCAGATCATGGCCTCATCGGGGGAGTGTGTGGCGAGTACCGCAGCACTATCATGCTCCGATCGCACAACAGGCTGTCCTGTTGAAACGAGCAGAGAGGAATCCGGCAGCGCAGGCATTTGTCCATTATCTTGCCAGTGATGAGGCAAAGAGAGTGATTCGGGATTTCGGTTATGTTGTGGAATAATGAGGAAGCGATAATTAGCGGGATCTCAATTGATGGAGTTTGACTGGCAGCCCGTCTGGCTGACCCTGAAACTGGCCACTGCGACCACTTTCGTGCTGTTATTCGTTGGTACCCCCATCGCCTGGTGGTTGTCGCAAACCCGTTGTCGACTTAAATATGTGGTCGGTGCCGTAGTGGCGATGCCACTCGTATTGCCCCCCACAGTGCTAGGCTTCTATCTACTGGTTTTTCTTGGCCCGAATGGTCCTGGCGGCCAGTTGACCCATGCACTGGGCATAGGGACCCTCCCTTTTACCTTCACAGGGCTGGTTGTAGCCTCGGTTCTCTACTCTCTCCCCTTTGTGGTGCAGCCCCTGCAAAATGCCTTTGAGGCACTGGGCAGCCGTTCTCTGGAGGTAGCCGCCACCTTACGCGCCTCTCCACTTGACCGTTTCTTTCACGTCGTCGTGCCGCTCGCCCGCCCCGGGTTTCTTACCGCCATGGTGCTCGGCTTTGCCCATACGGTAGGAGAGTTCGGGGTGGTGCTGATGATTGGTGGCAATATACCCGGTGAGACCAAGGTGCTCTCTGTGGCGATCTACGATCACGTAGAGACCCTGCAGTATGAACAGGCCCATCTCCTCTCGGCAGGCATGATCGGTTTTGCCTTTGTGGTTTTGCTGCTGCTCTATCTACTCAACGGCAGATTGCATCGGAGTGAACTCTGATGGCAGGTATTCAGGCAACGATCAGGAGCCGATTGGGTGATTTCTCACTAGATGTAACGCTCGATATCCCGGCCAGTGGCATCACCGCGTTGTTCGGACACTCCGGTTCTGGTAAGACCGCGATCTTGCGATCCATTGCGGGGCTGGAATCGTTTGAAGGTGATATGTTTGTCGGCGATGAGCCCTGGCAGCAGGGCAAAACGATCTTGCCAGTACATAGGCGTCCTCTCGGTTATGTTTTTCAGGAGTCGAGTCTCTTCCCTCATCTGTCGGTGCAGGAAAATTTATTATTTGGTTATAAACGCACGCCTGAACAATCACGCCTGCTTGGTCTCGAGCAGGTGAGTGAGTGGCTGGGGCTCGAGCAGTTACTGCTGCGCCGCACGCAGCGACTCTCTGGCGGTGAGCGACAACGGGTCGCAATCGGCCGTGCACTGTTAACCAGCCCAAAATTGCTGTTAATGGATGAACCACTCTCGGCACTTGATGAGCAGAGTAAGCGTGAGATCATGCCCTATCTGGAGCGGTTACATGACTACCTCCCTATACCGGTGATTTACGTTAGTCACTCACTGACCGAGGTGGCACGCCTTGCCGATCACATGGTGTGGCTAAATGGAGGGCGGGTAGTAGATAGCGGCAGTGTACAGAGTATGCTGACCCGTATGGAACTGGCGATCTCTCACGGTGATGAGGCGGCAGCGGTACTCGATACCGTGGTGGCGGGAGAGGATGAACAGTATCACCTCACAGCACTCGACTGCCGCTTCGGTAGACTCTGGGTCAAACGCATGGAGAAGAGCCTGGGTGACAGTGTCAGGGTGCGCATCCCGGCGCGGGATGTCAGTCTTAGCCTGGAGGAGGAGACACAGAGCAGTATCCTCAATATCTGGCGTGCCGAGGTGGTTGAAATTGCGGCTGCGGGTGCAGGACAGATGTTGATCAAACTCTGTTGCCCTGAGCGCAAGGGTGATCAGCCCTTATTGGCACGCATCACCTGCAAGTCCCACGACCGTTTGGGGGTCCGCATCGGCACTCAGCTCTATGCCCGAATAAAGAGTGTCGGCCTGCTGGAGTAATCATCTTCTATACTTAACGTCAGAGGCGTAGAACTTGGAGTTACATTACAGTGAAAGTTAGATTCAGAATATTAGTATCCACTATGGTGATGCTTATGGGGATCTCCGCTTACTCTCCAGCCCAGGCAATTGAGATCAATGTGTTGATGGAGCATATCGACAGGCTGTGGCGGGGGGATACCTCGCAGGTCACCATGTCGATGACGGTAAAGACCCGCCGCTACCAGCGCAGTATGAAGATGGAGGCGTGGTCACGTGGCAAGGAGCATTCGCTGATCATTATCCGTGAGCCCATCAAGGATCGCGGCATCGCCACCCTCAAGGTGGAGGAGAATATCTGGAACTACCTGCCGAAGATCAACCGCGTGACCAAGGTGCCCGCCAGCATGATGTCCGGCTCCTGGATGGGTAGCCACTTTACCAACGATGACCTGGTGAAGGAGAGTACCTTTATTGACGACTTCGACTCGGTGATCAGTTTCGAGGGGGAGCGAGACGGTGTTGCCATCTACGAGGTGACCTCCACCCCCAAACCCGATGCGGCGGTGGTATGGGGCAAGGTGGTGATGACGATTCATCAGGACAACTTCGCCCCCCTGCACGCCTATTACTATGACGAGGAGGGGATACAGGTAAGAGTGATGCGTTTTGATCAAATCCGCGAGGTAGATGGGCGCGCCATCCCCATGCGCATGACCCTGATCCCCGAAGACAAACCGGGGGAGTTGACCGAGGTGCTCTATGAAGAGGTCGCCTTCGGTATCACGTTAAGGGAAGACTTCTTCTCTCTGCAAAACCTCAAACAGCGCCGCTGATCGATGGTCACAACATCACCTCATCATAGTCATCCGTTAAGTCGTCTGCCGATGTTGCTGTTTATCGCCTGGCGTAATATCTGGCGCAATCCGGTGCGTAGCCTGCTAACCATCGCCGCCCTCGGTGGCGGGGTGGTTATGGTGATCCTCTATGCAGCCTTCCTTGAGGGGATGACGCGGCAAATGGTGCAGTATGCCACCGAGATCTCCACCGGGCAGATGCAGCTCCATCGTCAGTCGTTTGTCGATGATCAGGACCTCTATGCCACACTCCCCTGGCACTATATTGAACGTATCGAACGGCGTCTGCCGGAGGTGGTGGCTGCACCGCGCCTCTACGCCGCCGGGCTTGCCAGTGCGGGCGATAACTCAAGCGGTGTGATGATCAAGGCAATCGATCCGCTACGCGAGCGAAGGGTAACCAAAATGCTCGATCACCTGCGCAGTGGTGAGGCACGCTTTGATGCGGTCAGTAGCAACGAGGGAGTAGAGAGACGCTATAACGTTGTCATCGGTACCCAGATGGCGAGGAATATGCACCTCAATATCGGTGATGAACTGGTGCTGATCACTCAGGCGGCCGATGGCAGTATCGGCAATGCGCTTTTCAGGATTGGCGGGGTATTGCGTCCGGTGGAGCCCAACTTCGATCGCATGGGGGTGTTGATGTCGATCGAAGCCTACCAGCAGCTGATGTATCTTGAAGAGGGGTTTCACGAACTTGCGCTGTGGACTCAGGATCTCACAGCACTGGAGCAGCCGCAGCAGCCGCAGCAGCACGTCGCATCGCTGCTTACGGAGTTACACGCTGAACAGCCGCTGGATGAGCTTGGCGGTGCGGCGATGGTACGTAACTGGCGTCAGTTGACACCAGCGATCGCCGATATGCTGGAGTTAAGTAAAGCGATGGTGATCATTGTCGGTTTTATTATCGTTGGCCTCGCCTCATTGGGGATGCTAAACACCATGTTGATGGCGGTTCATGAACGTACCCATGAGTTTGGTATTCTGCTCTCTATCGGAATGAGCCGCTGGTGGTTGCTGCTGATGGTGCTGTTTGAATCACTCTTTCTGGCGCTGATCTCTGCCGTGATTGGTTCGATCGCTGGCACCTTTGTGGCACGATATTTTGAACAGTACGGGATCGACTTTAGTGGCTCAATGCCCGACGGCTATGACTGGGGTGGCATCGTCTTTGAACCGGTGATGCGCGGTCACTTTGAACCACAGCACCTTCTCAGCAGCAGTCTGCTGATGATTACTATCGCAATGCTGGCGTCATTGATCCCCTCATGGCGTACCGTGAGAATGAAACCTGCAGAGGTGCTGCGATGAGTCAGCGGCACAGCAGGTTACCGCTAACGGTTCTCTTTAGCCTGGCGTGGCGGAATCTTTGGCGTCATCGTCGTCGTACGATTATCACCCTTAGCTCCATCGCCATCGGTTTTGCCCTGGCGGTACTCTCCATCGGTATTGGTGACGGTAGCCACAACTCCATGATCAGAAATGCGATCAAACTGGGTGAGGGGCACATCACTGTTCAGCCACGCGGGTATCTGGAGGCGCCTGCCAATTACAAATATGTCGCCGATGGCACTACCCTCGCGCAGCAGATCGCAGAACTGAAGATCAACGGCAGCGTACAGCCACGAGTCTCGCTACAGGTGTTGGCCAGTACCGCCAACAACTCGGTTGGGGCGGCACTGGAGGGGATCGTCTCCGCCGATGACCCGCGCGCCCTGATGCTACAGCCGATGCTGGTTGAGGGCAGGTGGCTGCACTCGGATGATAGCCGTGGCATCCTCATCGGTGATGGCATGGCGCGCAAGCTCAAGGCGAAATTGGGTAGTAAGGTAGTAGTGATGGCGGGCAGGCAGGGGGGCGACTCACAGGCACAGCTGGGTAGGGTCAGCGGTATCTTTGATTCAAAAGTGGATGAGCTGGACGACTTTCTTGTGATCAGTAATCTCGGCTTTGCTCGGCTGTTTCTCGAAGGGGAGGGGGCCGACCTGACTACCAGACCAGTTACCCGTTACGCGATATTTCTCAATGATGAGGCGGAGATGACGCAGTGGAAGAGTCAGCTGCGTGAGATCATCGATACGAGAAGTATGGTCGCCCTCGACTGGCAGGAGATGATGCCGCAACTGGTGCAGTTTATTGTGATTGATGATGCGGGTAATTACGTCATTTTATCACTCATTCTGATCCTTGTTGTTTTTGGTATCGTCAATACCGTATTGATGAGTGTGCTGGAGCGTACCCGGGAGTTCGGTTTGTTGCGTGCGCTGGGCATGAGTCGTCACCACCTGCTACTACTTGTCTTCTGTGAATCTTTGCTGCTGAGTCTGCTGGCGGTGGTGATCGGCTGGGTCGTTGGCGGTGCCATTCATCTCTGGTTTGCCGGACACGGCATCGATTTCTCTGCCCTGATCGCAGAGGGGACGGCTATCATGGGTACCTTTATGGACCCGATTGTCTACACTGAACTCTCTTCCGCACGTGTACTACAGCTGACCGCCATCATCTTCATCTCTACACTAAGTTCCGGGATCTATCCGGCGATCAAGGCGGCGAGAATCACCCCGGTTGAGGCACTGAGAACATGAGAGGAATTCACTTATGCCACTACTGACACTGGAGGGTCTCGGAAAACGCTATCGTCAGGGTGAGGTCGAGGTTACGGCGTTACATGATGTTAACTTGAGTGTGGAGGAGGGGGAGTTTGCCGCGCTGGTCGGTCCGTCCGGTTCCGGTAAGACCACGCTACTCAATATTATCGGCGGGCTTGATAGCCCGAGTAGTGGTCGTGTCCATCTCAACGGTATCGATATTACAGCACTGAGTGAGAGTGAACTTTCCGATTTTCGTCTGCTACAGCTGGGCTTTATTTTTCAGGCCTACAATCTGGTACCGGTATTGAGTGCTCTTGAAAATGTGGAACTGGTGATGGTGATGCAGGGGCGTCACCTGCATGAGCGGCGTGAGCGCGCTGAACACTATCTCCAGCTGGTTGGCCTGGAGTCGATGATGCACCGTCGTCCTGCTGCGCTCAGTGGTGGGCAGCAGCAGCGTGTGGCGGTGGCAAGGGCACTCGCCGCCGGGCCTCGTCTGGTACTGGCCGATGAGCCGACCGCCAATCTTGATTCGGAGAACGCCACCGCACTGCTCGACATCATGCATCGCCTCTCTCATGAGGAGAAGACCACCTTTATCTTCTCTACCCACGACCCGCGTGTGATGGAGCGTGCAGAGCGGATCATTACCCTGCGTGATGGCGTGGTAGAGGGTGATGAGCGGATCGAACAGCATCGGCATGGGCAATAGGCGATATCTGTTGCTATTGCTGCTGACGGCACTGGAGCCTGCCGCCGCTGTGGAGTTGAGCGGGCGCTTCTCCATTCTCGGGGCGGTGGCGTATGCCGACAGGGGTGACCTCGGTTATCAGGTCAATGCAGACAATCGCCTCTATGCCGATCAGCAGGCGTTGCGGATCATGGTCGATGAGTCCGATGCGCAGAGTGAGTGGTCAGCACACCTGCGTACCACACGGCTGCACAGCGACGGTTTTACAGCGACGGGGACGCACAGCAGTGCGCTCTTTCGCTATGGCGACCTTGGCGGTGAGTTGTTGAATGATAACTCAACCACCGTGCGCTATGAGATGGATCGCCTCTACTATCGGTACCACCTCTCCGATGCTGCCCTGAGCGTCGGCAGACAGGCGGTGGAGTGGGGGAGCGGTCGTTTTTGGCAACCCCTCAACGTCTTTGGTGCCTTTTCACCCACCGATCTCGATACCGATTACAAACCGGGGATTGATGCCCTGAGTGTTGAATATTTTTCCTCTCAATTCTCCTCGCTTCACGGGGTTTACGCCTTGGGGCCCGAAGATCAGAGTGTCATCAAAGATAGCGGAGCTCTCCACTACCGCCGACAGATGGGGCAGCTTTCTCAACTGACATTGCTGGCTGCAAAGATTACCGGTAACCGCGTCTATGGCGCCGCATTCGAAAGCTCATTAGACGGGGTTGGCTGGCGTATCGAAGGGGTTAACTATGAGCTGGAGAGTACAGGCGATCGGTCACACTTTGTTATTGCGGGCATCGATTATCATTTCGATGGCGGCACAATGGTGATCGCCGAGTATTACAATAATAGCCGCGGCGCGACGAGTGAACAGGATCTGAGTGGTAGCTATAGTGACCCCCTTATCGCCAGCGGATTACAGCAGCATCTCTCACGACAGCTTGTTGGTATAGGGCTCTCTCGAGACCTGACCCCACTGTTAAATGGTGGTTATACCCTCATCGCGAGTCAACTTGATGATGGATGGTCTCAGCTGCACCAGTTTAATCTTGTCTACTCGGTGAGTAACGAGTCTGATCTGCTCGCCTCCCTTATGTTACCGACAGGAAAAGGGCTGGCGACCACTGGACAGCCACGGTCAGAGTTTGGTCATCTGCCCGCGTCATTGACACTGCGTCTGCGCGTCTATTTTTAGGAAATCTCCGGAATCCACCTTGAGCGCGTTGTCACAATTTTAGTCATCACTCCTTGAGTTTTTACTGATCACACACAATCTATATTGTATGGAGTGATGGATTGGGGGAGTGTGATGCCGCAGTTACCCAGCGGGCAATATGTCGATATTATGGCTGAGCGTGCGCGTTACCATGCACGCCGGCTCCGACTCCGTGTCTCTGCCAACACCCCCC
>JAOUQQ010000037.1 GCA_029879245.1 Chromatiales bacterium
CCTGCGTGAGGTCTCGCTCGACGGCCTCACCCAGATCGGTTTCGACGGCTACGCCATTGGCGGCCTCTCGGTGGGGGAGCCGAAGGAGGATATGATCCGCATCCTCGATTTCCTCGGCCCGCGCTTGCCCGGCGACCGGCCGCGCTACCTGATGGGGGTGGGCAAGCCGGAGGACATCGTCGAGGCGGTGCGCCGCGGCATCGACATGTTCGACTGCGTGATGCCAACCCGCAACGCCCGCAACGGCCACCTCTTCACCCACACCGGGGTGGTGAAGATCCGCAATGCCAGCCACCAGTACGACACCCGCCCGCTCGACGAACACTGCGACTGCTACACCTGCCGCAACTACTCCCGTGCCTATCTGCGCCACCTCGACAAGAGCAACGAGATCCTCGGGGCGCGGCTCAACACCATCCACAACCTCCACTACTACCAGACCGTGATGCGCGGCCTGCGCGAGGCGATTGCCGAGGGGAGGCTGGAGGCGTTCGTGAACCACTTCTACGCGATGCGGTCACAAGCGGTGCCGCCTGTGGCATAATGGGCCGCTATTAACGGCATCCCGCCTTCTGGGTGTTGTAACTTATTGATATTCTTGAATAACAACCAAGGAATTACGCATGAGCTTTTTCATCTCCGACGCCATGGCCGAAGCGGCCCCCGCCGCAGCACAGCAGCAACCCGGCCTGATGGAGGCACTGTTCCCCTTTGTCATCCTCTTTATCGTCTTCTACTTTCTGCTGATTCGTCCGCAATCCAAGCGTGCCAAGGAGCATAAGCTGATGGTCGAGGCGATCGCCAAGGGTGATGAGGTGGTTACGCAGGGCGGCCTGTTCGGCAAGGTGACCGAGGTGAGCGATGAATATCTGCAGGTGAAGCTGGCCGATAACGTCGAGGTAAAGCTGCAGCGTGGCGCGGTTGCCAGTCTGCTGCCCAAGGGCACGATTAAAAGCCTGTAATTTCACAACTAGAAAGTAGTGGCTACTCACCACGAGATGTGGTGAGGCCCGTTCAGGTAAAAAGATGATTAACCAATATCCACTCTGGAAGTATCTCGTCATTATCGTCACCCTGGTGATCGGTGTGATCTACGCCGTGCCCAATCTCTATGGTGATGACCCGGCCCTGCAGATCACTGCTAACCGTATGGCGGAGGTCGATACCGCAGCCCGTGACCGCGTCCTCAAGTTGCTGGAGCAGGATCAGCTGCCGATTAAGGCCTATGAGTTCCGTCCCGGCATCCTGCTGGTGCGTTTCAACGATACCGACACTCAGTTCAGGGCCTATGAGACGTTGCCCAGAGCCCTGGGTGACAACTACACGGTGGCGATGAATCTCGCCTCGGCCACCCCTGAGTGGCTGCGCCGCTTTAACGCCCTGCCGATGTATCTGGGACTGGACCTGCGTGGTGGGGTCCACTTCCTGATGGACATCGACATGGAGGCCGCCGTCGACAAGGCGGTAGAGCGTTACGTCGGTGACATCCGTACCCTGTTGCGTGATAAGAAGGTGCGCTATCTCACCATTACCGACAACAAACAGCGGGTGGAGATTCGTTTTGATGAAGTAGAAAAGTTGAATCAGGCACGAGAGGCGATCTCAGATGAGCTTCGTGAACTTGTATTAGAGGAGAGCCAGCAGGGTGAGAGCCTTTTTCTCTACGCCACCCTGAGTGAGTCAGCGCGCCTGGAGGTAACCAAGTTTGCGCTGCAGCAGAACATCACCACCCTGCGCAAGCGGGTTAATGAGCTTGGCGTAGCCGAGCCAGTGATTCAGCAGCAGGGAGAGAACCGCATCGTGGTGCAGCTACCGGGTATGCAGGATCCTGAAGAGGCTAAAAGAATGATCGGTGCGACTGCCACGCTGGAGTATCACGCGGTGGATGAGGAGCACGATGTCTCTAGCGCCATGGCAGGGCGTGTCCCCTTTGGCTCTCGCCTCTACAAGGATCGTAATGGCCGTCCGGTATTGTTGAAGAAGAGCATTATTGTCAGTGGTGACAACATCATTGACGCTGCCTCGGGGCTCGACTCTCAGACCAGCCAGCCAATGGTTAGTGTAACCCTCGATGCCCAGGGGGCCAAACGGATGCACAACTTTACCAAGGAGAATGTGGGTAAGGGGATGGCAGTGGTCTATATCGAGACGAAATTCGAGAACCGTATCGTCAATGGTGAGGTGGTCAAGGAGGGCAAACGCCTTGAAGAGGTGATCAGTATCGCCAACGTGAAAGAGCCCTTTAGCAAGCGTTTCCAGACCACCGGTCTCGACAGTGGTGCCGAGGCGCATAAATTGGCGCTGTTATTGAGGGCGGGCGCCCTCGCCGCGCCGATGCAGATCGTAGAGGAGCGCACCATTGGTCCGGGAGCTGGACAGGACAATATCGATCAGGGCTTCCAGTCGGTGATCATCGGTTTTGTACTGGTACTGTTCTTTATGGTGGTCTGGTACAGGGGCTTTGGTATGGTGGCCAACATTGCACTGGCCCTCAATCTGGTCTTCCTGGTGGCGGTACTCTCAATGCTGCAGGCGACCCTGACTCTGCCCGGTATTGCCGGTATCGTACTTACCGTCGGTATGGCGGTGGATGCCAATGTGCTGATCTTCGAGCGCATTCGTGAGGAGTTGCGTAATGGTACGACCCCGCAGGCGGCGATCCACGCCGGTTATGAGAAGGCCTTCTCCACCATCGCCGATGCCAATATCACCACCCTGCTGGCGGCACTGGTGCTCTACGGCTTTGGTACCGGCCCGATCAAGGGCTTCGCCATCACACTCTCCATCGGCATTATTACCTCCATGTTCACCGCCATTGTGGTGACCCGTGCGGTGGTCAATCTGGCAGTGAATGGCAAACGCCTCAACAGACTGTCGATTTAGGAGACAGAGAGAATCATGCAACTATTCAAAAAAGAGACCAACATTAACTTTATGGGTCAGCGCAAGCTTGCGCTGCTCTTCTCTGCACTATTGTTGCTGGTGGCCATCGGCTCGATCATCAGTCGCGGATTTAACTTTGGTATCGATTTTACCGGTGGCACCCTGGTGGAGGTGGGCTATCCCCAGGCCGTTGAACTGAGGGAGATCCGCAGTGTGCTACAGAGTGTGGGGTATGGAGATGCCACCGTGCAACACTTCGGTAAGGCGAGTGATGTGCTGATCCGTATTGCCCCGAAGGATGGGATGAGCAGCGCCGAGCTGAGTAACAATATCCTCAATACCCTGAAATTTCAGAACGGAGCCGTTGAGCTGCGCCGTGTTGAGTTTGTTGGTCCTCAGGTGGGTGATGAGCTGACCAATGATGGCGGCAAGGCGATGATCTACGCCCTGATCGGTATCCTAATCTATGTCGCACTGCGCTTCGAATATCGTTTTGCGGTCGGTTCGGTGGCGGCACTGGTGCACGACGTGGTGATCACCCTTGGGGTCTTCTCGCTACTGCAACTCGACTTTGACCTTACCGTACTGGCAGCCTTACTGGCGGTGATCGGTTATTCGCTCAACGACACCATTGTGGTCTTTGACCGTATTCGCGAGAATTTCATCAAGCTGCGCAAGGGGTCACCGGGAGAGGTGGTCAATACCTCCCTAAACCAGACCCTCGCCCGTACTATGATGACCTCGGTCACCACCATGCTGGTGTTGATCGCCCTCTTCATCTTTGGCGGAGAGTTGATCCACGGCTTTGCTACAGCATTGATTGTTGGTGTGTTGATCGGTACCTACTCTTCCATCTATGTGGCCAGTGCCTCTGCGCTGGCACTCGGCATCACCAAGGAGGATCTGATGCCAGTGGAGAAGGAGGGGGTCGAACTGGACGAAACGCCCTGAGTGAGAACTATACTGTAGTGCGTAATACCAAAGCCGGTCACTCACAGGACCGGCTTTTTGCATTGAATGGGGTGGATTTATTGACTCAATGTGATATCGGTAGCAGACTAGGGCTGTTACCGTGCTCAAGAAAATGAATTGATAGGCTGCGGCAAATAGAAAACAGGCAAATCTTTATAACAATTGAATCGGGATAATCTGGAGGGGGGAGTATGTCCAATAAAGTCAATGTAGGCCTGCTAGATCGCATTTTGCGCCTGGGTATCAGTGGTATTCTTTTCTACCTCGCCTTCTTTTTCCCCCCTACCGCTCAGGATGCTATGAGTTCATATATTCTTATTGCAGCCGGTGTCATTAATGCTGTGGTGGCGCTTATCGGTATTTGCCCCGTCTATATGTTGATTGGTGTGAATACAGCGAATAATAAATCTGAGTGAAATTTGCATAGGGAGGGAGCCTGATGAATGTTCGGTTTCTCATGCTGTTTGCCTTCTCTGCGGTAATCGCCATTACCGTTACGGTCTTTGCGCTTGTCACCTATAACCTCACCTTCGATATCGCCGTCAACCAGCAGGGAGAGCTGTTGAAGCGCCTCACTACCGAAGAGGCTGAGAGGTTGGCAACGTTAATTCCGAATGACCGCAGAAAATTTGCCTGGGGTAGTCTGATTGGCTACGAGGAGGGGGAGAGTTATGTCGATATCATTATCGATCAGAAAGGCGTGGTTGCCAGTGGCCTGCCACTAGATGAGATTGAGCAACGGTTTGCTATTAGCCCAGAACGTCTGACCTCACTTTTCAGTACCAGAGAGCAATACGGCCACTTTGTGGAGAATGGAGCGCTCTATCTCTGGGCCGGCGCTGAGATGCCAGGGACCGGACTGAGTTTTTATAACATTCAGTTCAATATGGCGGATATCAGCAATGCGCTATCGACATTAACGACGCGGCTGTTTATCTGGTCAGCGGTGTTGATCTGGGTATCCAGCTGGGTGGTGCTTATTGTTGCCTCGATCATCTCGCATCGTATCAAGAAGAAGAATGAGGTTATCGAATTTAAATCGCTACACGACGAGTTGACGGGATTGGGTAATCGCAATCTACTGCAGAGTGAACTGGTTAGACTGGTTGAGAGTGACAAATTACAGTCGCGCAGAATGGCATTAATGATTGTGGATGTCACACGATTTAAGGAGATCAACAATACTCTGGGCCATAAGGCCGGCGATTATATTTTGAAAGAGGTAGCAAATCGCTTACTAAAAACTCTGCGCAGTAGTGACACCACAACACGCTTTGGTTCTGATGAGTTTGCTGTCATTGCCATGGTTGATGATGATGTTGCTGCAGAGGGCGTTGCGACAAAGATCCGCGCGGCATTTATTGACCCGTTTGAGATAGATGGACAGGAGATCAAGATAGATTTGAGCATTGGTGCCGCACTCTATCCGAAGCATGGCATCGATGCGCCAACCCTGATTCGGCACGCCGAGGTGGCAATTCAGAGTGCCAAAACGTCGACGCAGCTATTGACCTTCTACAATCCAACCAGAGATCACCATTCCAAGCGCAAACTGGAGCTATTGCACCAATTCAGTACTGCCCTGTCCAGTGGTGAAATGCGGCTCCACTTCCAGCCTAAGTTTAATCTAGCCACTAGTGAATTCGATTCGGTAGAGGCGCTGTTACGCTGGTATCACCCAACCAAGGGGGTCCTCTATCCTGCAGAGATATTACCCCTGGCGGTACAGATGACGATGATGCCGCAGCTGACTCGCTGGGTTGTCGGTGCAGCGCTCTCTTTTGCCCAGTATCAGGCACGACAGGGGCGCAGTGTGAATGTTGCCATCAACCTGGCAGCAACCGACCTGGAGGATGATGCCTTGCCGGATGTGATGCGAGGTATGTTCGCCCAGTACGGAGTTGAGCCTCAGCAGCTGACCATTGAGATCTCAGAGTCTGTGATCGTCAAATCGGGCAAAACAGCTGTGGAGATGCTGGAGAAGATGGCTGAGATGGGGGTAGTGGTCTCTATCGATGACTTTGGCTCGGCCTATGTTTCTCAAACCTTTCTTAGTCGCCTGCCCATTAGCGAGGTGAAGATAGATAGCTCGCTTGTCAATAATATGTATCTGGGTAACAACGAATCGACACTAAGAGGGATTGTTGAGTTGGCACACTCTATCTCATGTAGGGTTGTGGCCAAGGGGGTTGAGAATCCGAAGGTGTTGGTGCCGTTACGTGACCTCGGCTGTGATGTGTTGCAGGGTTACTTTTTGTCCCACCCGATGGAGAGCCACGACTTTGACAGCTGGGTAGATAACCGCAGTGATGCGATCGTCAAACTGGCACTGGCCTGAGTAAATATGTTGTTTGAAGAGAGGCCCGCTCAGCAGCCTCTTAAATTTGGGTTACGCCGATAGTGGCAGCTGATAGAGTGTCGCGCTGAAGAGGGGGGTGACATCTACCCCAGAGCGGTTCTCCGTTACCGCATCCGGTACTCTGGTGGGTTCAATCGACACGATGGTGAACTCGTCGCCAAGCCCATCACAGGTAAACTCACTCACCAACTCTTCCATATTGCCCAATACGTCTCGCATTGCCAGTTCCAGTGACAGTTGGGGCCTAAGGACTCTACTCTCGTTCATGGGGATCACCGTTTACTCTGCTCTCAGTAGTTAACGGCGACCCGTGCGGAAACTTTAGCGTTTAATCTCCGGCGGCAGACAGGGTTTGATCGCCTGGTGCATATGCTCGAACAGATTGAGGTTAGCCGCGATGATATTACCGCTCTGCAGAAATTCCTCACCTGCGGCGAAATCACCGACCTTGCCTCCCGCCTCCATCACCAGCAGGGCGCCGGCGGCCATGTCCCAGGGGTTGAGATCAAATTCCCAGAAACCGTCGAGGCGACCTGCCGCCACGTAGGCGAGATCCAGAGCAGCAGAGCCGGGGCGACGGATGCCCGCGGTATCTTTAAACAGTGCCCTGAAGGTACAGAGGTAGGTCTCCAGTAGCTCCTGTGACTTGAAAGGGAAACCGGTACCGAGCAGCGCCCCGTCCAGCCCCTTGCGCTTGGTGACACGAATGCGTCGGCCGTTAAGCTGTGCACCGGCGCCACGGCTGGCGGTGTAGAGGTCCTGGCTGATCGGGTCGTAGACAACGGCCTGATCCAGCTTGCCGCGAAATTGCAGGGCGATGGAGACGGCAAACTGGGGAAAACCATGGAGGAAGTTGGTGGTACCATCGAGCGGATCGATAATCCAGAGGTAGTCGGCATTACCCGCCAGCTCACCATTCTCCTCGGCGAGGATGGCGTGATCCGGGTAGTGTTTGCGGATGGTCTGGATGATCGCCTGCTCGGCCATGCGGTCGACATCGCTGACGAAGTCGTTGTTGGCCTTGGTATCAACGGCGAGGCTATCCACATGGGGGAAAGATCGGGCGATAATGTTGCCTGCCTCGCGCGCGGCGCGCACGGCAATATTCAGCATGGGGTGCATGGGATAGCCTCCGGATTGTTAACGAGCGGCGGCACTCTCTGCCGCAGGCCGCGCATTTTAGATCGAATAGTGAATTATTTCAGCACTCTTGAACAACAGGTGAGATGTGAACCCCTTTCCCGGAATACGTATCGTAATGGTTGAGACCTCCCACCCCGGCAACATTGGCGCCGCGGCGAGGGCAATGAAGAATATGTATCTGAACCACCTCTATCTGGTCACACCTAGACGATTTCCCGATGAAGAGGCGACGGCGCGTGCCTCCCGTGCGGATGATATTCTGGAAAATGCCGTACTCTGCGATAGCCTGCCACAGGCACTTGAGGGGTGTTCTATGGTTTTTGGCGCCAGTGCCCGATCCTTGCGCTCATTGCCGTGGCCGCAGCTTGATGCCCGTGCTACTGCAGAGCTTGTGTCACAGCAGAGCCCGGCTACTGAGGTGGCACTGGTGTTCGGGCGTGAACACTCAGGCCTGACTAACGAGGAGTTGGGTCTCTGCAACTATCTACTGCACATTCCTACCAATCCCGACTTTAGTTCACTCAATGTGGCGGCGGCGATCCAGGTGGTGGCCTATGAGCTGATGATGTCCCGCAGCGGCGAGTGGCAGGCCCCTGAGAGTAACAAGGTGGATGAGGCAGCCTCGGCCGAGGAGGTGGAGGGGCTGATCACACACATGGAGCAGACCATGATTGAGGTCGGTTTTCTCGACCCCGATAACCCTCGCCAGTTGGTGCGTCGTCTGCGACGACTGTTTAACCGGGCTCGGGTGGAGAGGACCGAGGTGAATATTCTGCGCGGCGTGCTCTCGGCCGTGAACAGGCTGAAACGCTAAATCCTAGCGGCTATATAAGGTATACTCAGACTTATCGAATAGGCAGGCGGAATAACCGATGTTCAAACACTTTCGGGAAGATGTGCAGTGCATCTTTGAGCGTGACCCGGCGGCTCGCCACACCTTTGAGGTGCTGACCGCCTATCCGGGCCTGCACGCGGTGCTGATGCACCGTGTTACCCATAAACTCTGGAGCTGGAGGTTGAAATGGCTGGCCCGTTTCCTCTCCGGTTTTGCACGCTGGTTTACCGGTATTGAGATCCATCCCGGTGCGCAGATCGGTCGACGCTTTTTTATTGACCATGGTATGGGTGTGGTCATTGGTGAGACCGCCGTTATTGGCGATGACTGCACCATCTATCACGGTGTAACGCTTGGGGGGACCAGCTGGCAGAAGGGCAAACGCCATCCAACCCTGCACAACAATGTGGTGGTGGGGGCGGGTGCCAAGGTGCTGGGGCCTATTGAGATTGGTGATGGGGCGCGTATTGGCTCCAATGCCGTGGTAGTGAAGGGGGTTCCGGCGATGAGCACCGTAGTCGGGGTGCCGGGACGCATCGTCAAGCAGGCAGTCAATGACGATAAGAGCGAGAGACGTAAGAAGATCGCCGAGAAGATGGGCTTTGATGCCTACGGTACCACCGCCGATATGCCAGACCCGGTCGCCCACGCCATCAACTGCATGCTCGACCATATCCATGCCATGGACCGGAAGATGGAGGATATGTGTGGTTCAATCAAGGAGTTAGGGGCGGAGATCGGTGACCTCTACCTGCCTGAGATCGACTCGTGTGAGATCCGTTCCAGTATGGACGATGACCTAACGGATGAAAGGTTGCAAACAGGTGGGGAGGGCGAGGAAAATAAAGTTGACTAAAACACTTGGTATTGATAAGGTGTGACCCTATCCAATGGCACATAAGTTTACTGGGAATTTCAGGAGAGTGCAATGAGACTGACAACCAAGGGCCGCTACGCCGTTACCGCCATGCTTGACCTGGCGCTTCACTACAAGGATGGCCCGATCACCCTGGCCGACATCTCCAAGCGTCAGGGGATCTCACTCTCCTATCTGGAGCAGCTCTTCTCGCGTCTGCGCAAGAATGGCCTGGTCGACAGTGCTCGCGGTCCCGGTGGCGGATACCGCCTCAGCCGCTCCGCCTCAGAGATTAATGTTGCGGATGTTATCACCGCGGTTGATGAGAAGGTTGATGCAATGCGCTGTGAGGGTAAGGGCAACTGTCAGAACAACGGTCCCTGCCTGACCCACGATCTCTGGTGTGACCTCAGTGATCAGATCTACAGTTTCCTCAAGAGCATTGACCTGGGACAGCTGGTCGAGCGCAAAGGGGTGCAGGAGGTCGCGGTTCGTCAGGATGCTACCTCCGCGACTGCCTAGTCCTCTTGACGGTCTATCTGGACCACAATGCCACCACCCCGCTGGACGAGCGGGTGCTGGAGGTGATGCTGCCTCATCTTCGTGCCAGTTACGGCAACCCCTCCAGTGTGCATGCATTAGGGAGGGGGGCGCGTGCCGCAGTGGAGCAGGCTCGTGAACAGGTCGCCGCGCTGATCAGTGCCCATCCCAGTCAGGTGATCTTTACCAGCGGCGGTACCGAAGCCAACAATGCCGCCATCAAGGGCTATGCCTTTGCGAATAAGGTCGCCGGCGTATTGATAGGTCCCACCGAACACGCCTCGGTGCGAGGTCCGGTTCAGTCGTTGGGGCGCCAGGGGTGGCAGGTAGATGTCGCCAACTGTGATGAAAACGGCGTGCTCTCGGCGTCACGGCTGGCCGGGGCGGTGGACATAGAGACGAGGTTGGCCTCCGTAATGTGGGCCAACAATGAGACCGGGGTGGTCAATCCGATGGCAGAACTGGCAGAGCTCTGCGGTGAGCGCGGAGTGATCCTGCACACCGATGCGGTTCAGGCGGCGGGTAAGGTTACAGTAGATTTTACCGCCAGCGGGGTGCAGTTGATGAGCCTCTCTGCGCACAAGCTCAATGGACCCAAAGGGGTCGGGGCCTTGATCGTCGACAAGGCGTTCACCCTTGAGCCACTGTTACATGGTGGCGGCCAGGAGCGTGAAAGACGAGGTGGCACCGAGAATGTCGCGGCCATTGCCGGTTTTGGCATGGCGGCGCAGTTGGCTCAGGCCGAACTGATCGAACGTCAGCAGCACACTCTGGGGCTGCGAGATTATTTTGAACAGCGGTTGATAGAGCGGTTGCCACAGAGTGTAGTGTTTGGCGCTGGGGCAGAGCGACTGCCCAATACCAGTTTCTTTGCCATCCCTCCGCTGGAGGGGCGAACACTGATACTGGCTCTGGATCGCGTGAATTTTGCCGTTGCCAGTGGCTCGGCCTGTGGCAGTGAGCAACACGAACCGAGCCACGTCCTCCGGGCGATGGGGGTGTCAAACGAGCTGGCCCATGGGGCGGTACGTGTCAGTTTCGGAAAAGATAACAGCAGGGCCGATGTGGATGGTGTGATAGAGGCTATCACCTCCCAGGTGAAACAGTTACAGGGTATGGGTGCGGCAACCGCCTGGACCTGAAAGTAGGGCAGACAGCGTTAGCGTGTGGAGCGAAGATGAGCAGTAAAAAACCGATCTATTTCGACTATTCCGCCACCACCCCGGTAGATCCGCGTGTGGCTGAGAAGATGTGCAGCTTCCTCACAATGGACGAAGGTCGCTTCGGCAATGCCGCCTCGCGCTCCCACCAGTATGGCTGGGAGGCGGAGCAGGCTATCGATGAGGCGCGCAAGAATGTCGCCGACCTTATCGGTGCTGACCCCAAGGAGATCGTCTGGACCTCCGGTGCCACCGAGTCGGACAATCTCGCGATCAAAGGTGTAGCCCAGTTCTACAAAAAGAAGGGCAACCACATTATTACCTCCAAGACAGAACATAAGGCGGTACTCGATACCTGCCGACAGCTTGAACGCGAGGGGTTCGAAGTCACCTACCTCGACCCTGAGCAGAACGGCCTCATCGGCCTCGCCAAGCTTGAGGCTGCGATGACCGATCAGACCATCCTTGTCTCGATTATGCATGTGAATAATGAGATCGGCGTGATTCAGGACATCGCCGCCATCGGTGAGCTGTGCCGATCGAAGAAGATCCTGTTACATGTCGATGCGGCGCAGTCGTGTGGCAAGGTGGCGATCGACGTTGAGGAGATGAAGATCGACCTGCTCTCGATGTCGGCCCACAAGATATATGGCCCAAAGGGAATGGGCGCCCTCTACGTGCGCCGCAAGCCGAGGGTGCGTCTGGAGGCGCAGATGCACGGCGGCGGCCACGAGCGTGGCATGCGCTCCGGCACCCTGGCGACCCACCAGATCGTCGGCATGGGCGAGGCCTTCCGTCTCGCCAGGGAGGAGATGGCCTCCGAGAACGAGCGAGTGCGTATGTTGCGTGACCGTCTGCTGGATGGCCTGAAGGATATCGAGGAGGTCTATGTCAATGGTGACCTGGAGAACCGTGTGCCGCACAACCTCAACATCAGCTTTAATTTCGTTGAGGGCGAATCGCTGATGATGGCGCTCTCGGACCTTGCGGTCTCCTCCGGTTCGGCCTGTACCTCGGCCAGTCTCGAGCCCTCCTATGTCCTGCGTGCCCTGGGTCGCAGTGACGAACTGGCCCACAGTTCGATCCGGTTCAGCATTGGTCGCTTCACTACCGAGGCCGATGTGGACCACGCGATCAAGCTGTGCCACGACAAGATTCAGAAGCTGCGCGACCTCTCCCCGTTGTGGGATATGTACAAGGAGGGGATCGACCTCTCCACCGTGCAGTGGACCGCGCATTGAGTTAAAATCCCAGCCCCGCGGTCAAATATGATTGGCCGTCAGGCGTGGCAACACCAGAGGTAAAGAGAGATGGCATACAGTGACAAGGTAATGGACCATTACGAGAATCCGCGCAATGTCGGCAACTTCGACAAGGATGAGAAAGGTGTAGGCACCGGTATGGTTGGCGCCCCCGCCTGTGGTGATGTGATGCGCCTGCAGATCAAGGTGAACGAGCAGGGGGTGATTGAGGATGCCTGCTTCAAGACTTACGGCTGCGGCTCGGCCATTGCTTCCAGCTCACTGGTCACCGAGTGGGTCAAAGGTAAGACCCTCGACGAGGCCGCCACCATCAAAAATTCCGACATCGCTGAAGAGCTGGCGCTGCCGCCGGTCAAGATCCACTGCTCGGTACTGGCCGAAGACGCCATCAAGGCTGCGATTACCGACTACAAGAACAAGCAGTAATTCTGAGCGGAGCAATAGCAATGGCTGTCACACTGAGCGAAAAAGCTGCCGAGCATGTCGGCAAGTTCCTGCAGAACCGTGGCAAGGGCGAGGGGCTGCGCCTCGGCGTCAAAACCTCCGGCTGCTCCGGCATGGCCTATGTGCTGGAGTTTGCCGATGAGATCCACGAGGAGGATAACGTCTTCGAGAGCCACGGGGTGAAGGTGATCGTCGATCCCAAAAGTCTGGCCTATCTGGATGGTACCGAGGTCGATTTTGCCAAAGAGGGATTGAATGAAGGCTTTAAGTTCAACAACCCCAACGTCAAGGATGCCTGCGGCTGCGGCGAGAGCTTCAACGTCTAGTCTGGGGCCGGCAACTTGCTGCAACAGAACTACTTTGAGCTGTTCGGGCTGAAGCCCGCCTTTGAGCTCGACATAGACAGTATTGCTGCACGCTACCGCGATCTGCAGCGTGCGGTGCACCCTGACAAGTTCGCCAATGCCCCCGATCAGGAGCGCCGCCTCTCTGTTCAGCAGGCAGCGCAGATCAATGAGGCCTACCAGACCCTCAAACTGCCCCTCTCCCGAGCCCGTTATTTGCTGGAGCTGAATGGCATCACTCTGAATGACAATGATACCGCGATGGAGCCGATGTTCCTGATGGAGCAGATGGAGTTGCGTGAGTCGCTGGCCGAGGTGCGTGGAAAGCCCGACCCCTTTGCCGCATTGATGACCTTACGCGACACCATTGAGGGGAAGGAGAGGGACTTTGTGGCCGATCTCTCAGCGGCTTTTGGTAGTGGCGAGCAGTCGGCACTTGAGGGTGCCAGAGAGACGGTACGCAAGTTGCAGTTTATGGAGAAGCTGCTGCGAGAGTTAGAAGAGCTGGAAGAGGAGCTGGTGTAAACCGGCCATTGCAGATAACGACGAGACGATTTCAGAATTCCCATGGCACTACTGCAGATCAGCGAACCCGGACAATCCGCCGCCCCACACCAGCACCGTCTGGCTGTCGGAATCGACCTTGGCACCACCAATTCCCTGGTGGCGACGGTACGCAGCGGTCTTGCTGATACCCTGCCCGACGCCGAGGGTAGCCATCTTCTCCCCTCCGTGGTGCGTTATTTCGAGGGGGGCGAGCATCAGGTGGGGAGTGAGGCAAAACAGGCCTGTACCACAGATCCACTCAATACAATCTGTTCGGTGAAACGCTTTATGGGGCGCGGGGTGGAGGATGTCAAAGGACTAGGTTCACGTCTGCCCTATGAGTTTGTCGCTACCGACTCTGGAATGCCGCGCATTCGCACCGTGGCCGGAGACCTCAGTCCGGTGGAGGTATCGGCCGATATAATTCGGAGCCTGGTCGCGCGTGCCGAGGAGAGCCTTGGTGGCGATCTGACTGGGGCGGTAATTACCGTGCCTGCCTACTTTGATGATGCCCAGCGTCAGGCGACCAAGGATGCGGCCAAGCTGGCCGGCCTGAATGTTTTACGTCTGCTCAATGAGCCGACCGCGGCCGCCGTCGCTTACGGTCTGGATCAGGGCTCCGAGGGTGTGATTGCGGTCTACGATCTGGGCGGTGGCACCTTTGATATCTCCATCCTGCGCCTCCACAAGGGGGTGTTCGAGGTACTGGCTACCGGTGGTGATTCGGCCCTCGGCGGCGATGATATGGACCGTGCTATCGCTGAGTGGATGATGGCTGAGGCGCGAATCGCCGATAATGCCGACCACCACCAGCTGCGCCGTCTGATGCGTGATGCCTGCATCGCAAAAGAGGCACTCACCAACAGTGATACCACCACCATCAAGCTGGAGCTGGCCGACGGCAGTCACTGGGAGAGCGATCTCAGTCGTGACAAATTCAATGAGTTGATCGACCCCATTATCAGCAAATCTCTTATCCCCTGTCGCCGCGCCATGAAGGATGCCGGTCTTGATACCGACAGGATCAGGGAGGTGGTAATGGTGGGGGGCTCCACCAGGGTACCGCGGGTGCGTGAGCGGGTGGCCGAGTTCTTCAAGCGAGAGCCACATATCGATATCGACCCCGACAAGGTGGTGGCGATCGGTGCGGCGATGCAGGCCGACGTGCTGGTGGGCAACAAGCCCGATGAGGAGATGCTGCTGCTCGATGTAATCCCCCTGTCACTGGGCCTTGAGACGATGGGTGGCCTGGTGGAGAAGGTTATACCGCGCAACACCACCATCCCGGTGGCCCGTGCCCAGGACTTCACCACCTTCAAGGATGGTCAGACCGCGATGGTAATCCACGTGCTGCAGGGCGAGCGTGAGCTGGTGATCGACTGCCGCTCCCTGGCCCGCTTCGAACTGCGTGGTATCCCGCCGATGGCCGCCGGGGCGGCGCGTATTCGTGTCACCTTCCAGGTCGATGCAGACGGCCTCCTCTCGGTCACCGCCCGCGAGCAGCTGAGCGGGGTGGAGAGCTCGATTCAGGTCAAGCCCTCCTACGGCCTCTCCGATGATGAGATTACCACCATGCTGCAGGACTCCATGAGCCACGCCCGTGAGGATATGGATATGCGCAACCTGCGCGAGCAGCAGGTGGAGGCGGATCGGGTGCTTGATGCCCTCAAAGTTGCCCTGGCCGCCGATGGCGATGCCCTGTTGAGCGCGGAGGAGCGTGCCGGGCTGGAGACATCGATGAAGAAGGTGCAGAAACTCGCCGTGACCGAGGGAACCGACTATAAAGTGCTGAAGGCGGCGATCAGTGAGCTTAACGCTAACAGTACCGAATTTGCCGCACGTCGTATGAACAAGAGCATCCAGCAGGCCCTCTCAGGCCACGCGCTGGACGATTTCGAATAAGGGAGAGATCCATGCCACAACTGATTTTCCTGCCCCACGAAGAGATCTGTCCCGAAGGAGCTGTGATCGAAGTGGAGAAGGGTACCACCATCTGTGATGCCGCCAACGCCAATGGCATTGAGATCGAACACGCCTGTGAGAAATCGTGCGCCTGTACCACCTGTCACGTGATCATCCGCGAGGGCTTCGACTCGCTCGCGGAGGCAGAAGAGATCGAGGAGGACATGCTCGACAAGGCGTGGGGGCTGGAGCCCGAGTCGCGCCTCTCCTGCCAGGCGCAGGTGGGGGACAGGGATCTGGTGGTGGAGATCCCCAAGTACACCATCAATATGGTCAGTGAGCATCACTAAGGAGGAAACGGCTATGAAATGGACCGATATCAACGACATCGCCATTGAGCTTGATGAGGCCCACCCCGACGTCGACCCGCAGTATGTGCGCTTTACCGACCTGCACGACTGGGTCTGTGAACTGGCGGGTTTTGACGATGACCCCAACCACTCCAATGAGAAGATTCTCGAGGCGATCCAGATGGCCTGGATCGAAGAGAGAGATTAACCCTCACCCTGTGGGAGGCCCGTCCCGGGCCGAATCGGCTGACAGGGCTCTTCGCGGCGAGACGACGCTCCCTCATTCCCCCCTCAGATTGTGATTTAACCAGCAATTTCAGGGGCTTTGTGCCCCTTTAAGCGCTGGAATGCCCCCGCAGGCACGCGTATAATCGCGGGCTTTAACCTGTTGTAACATTTGATTCACTTCCCCCCTTTGGAGATTTACCTAAATGGCAATTGAACGCACCATTTCTATCATCAAGCCTGATGCCGTCGCCAAGAACGTGATCGGCGAGATCTACAACCGCTTCGAGAAGGTGGGGCTGAAGATCGTCGCCTCCAAGATGCTACACCTCTCTCGCGAGAAGGCGGGTGAGTTTTACGACGTGCATAAGGAGCGCCCCTTCTATGGTGAGCTGGTCGACTTCATGACCTCCGGCCCGGTGATGGTGCAGGTTCTTGAGGGTGAGGATGCGGTTGCCAAGAACCGTGAGGTGATGGGTGCCACCAATCCGAAAGAGGCGGCTCCCGGTACCATTCGTGCCGATTTTGCCGAGTCAATCGACGAGAACGCGGTACACGGCTCTGACGCTGCCGAGACCGCTGCGCGCGAGATCGATTTCTTCTTCAAACCCGAGGAGCTCTGCCCACGCACCCGTTAAGGGGCGTGGCAGTAACTGACTGTGAGATCTAATTTCTATGACTGAGCAGGTTAAGGTTAATTTACTCGGTCTGAGCCGCAACCAGATGGAGGCCTTCTTCACCGCAATGGGGGAGAAGGCCTTTCGTGCTACGCAGGTGATGAAATGGATCTACCAGGAGGGTGTCGACGATTTCGACGCCATGACCAATTTGAGCAAGGCGCTGCGCGATGGATTGAAAGAGGTGGCGGAGATCACGCTGCCTGAGGTCGTGCAGGACCACCCCTCGTCCGATGGCACCCGCAAGTGGCTGCTTAAGGTCGACGAGGTGAACCATATTGAGATGGTCTTTATTCCCGAGGCGGAGCGCAATACCCTCTGCGTCTCCTCACAGGTGGGTTGTACCCTGGCCTGCAGCTTCTGCTCCACCGCGCGCCAGGGATTCAATCGCAATCTTACTACTGCAGAGATCGTCGGGCAGATCGCACTTGCTGCACGCATCATCGGCCTGCCCGAGAACAAGGGTGACCGTATTATCACCAACGTGGTGCTGATGGGGATGGGCGAACCGCTTCTCAATCTGGAGAACGTTGCACCGGCGCTGGAGCTGATGCAGGACGACCTCGCCTTCGGCATCTCCAAGCGTCGTGTCACCGTAAGCACCGCCGGGGTGGTACCCGGTATCGATGAGCTGCGCGAGCTGAGTGACGTGAGCCTTGCCGTCTCATTACATGCCCCTAACGACGAGCTGCGTGACCAGTTAGTGCCAATTAACAAGAAGTATCCGATCAGGGAGCTGATGGCCGCCTGCAAGCGCTACGTGGCGGGCAAACCACACCGTCGAGTCACCTTCGAGTACGTCATGCTGGCCGGGGTGAACGACTCCGATGAGCACGCACGACAACTGGTGAAGCTCCTGCGAGCGGTCCCCTCGAAGGTGAATCTGATCCCGTTTAATCCGTTTCCCAATGCCCCCTATGAGTGTTCATCCAACAATCGGATTAACGCCTTTCGCGAGATCATTATGCAGGCTGGTATCATTACCGTCACCCGCAAGACCCGTGGTGAGGATATCGCTGCCGCCTGTGGCCAGTTGGCTGGTAAGGTGAAGGATCGTACCCGCCGCAGTGAGCGATTCGAGGTAAAGGCAGTGACCAAAGATAATAATGATAAGGAGAAGATAGCATCATGAAGAACGGGTTAACGTTATTGCTGGCATCAGCGCTGCTGCTCCTCTCGGGATGCGCCTCGGATGGTGGTGTTAAAGATGGGGTGGATGTTGATAGTGCCGCTGAAGCGAATGCCAATCTTGGGCTGCGCTACATGCAGAACGGAAACTATGAATTGGCACTGAAAAAACTGAAAAGGGCACTCGACTTTAAACGTAGCCATGCTCCAGCGCACCACTATCTTGCCGAACTCTATCGCCGACTGGGAAAGTATGATGAGGCGGACGACCACTTTGAGAACGCCATCTACTATTCGGAGGGTGATGCGGATCTTCTCAACAATTATGGAGCCTATCTCTGTAGCCGTAAACGCTATAGTGATGGTGAGGCGCAGTTCCTGAAAGTGCTGGATAAGGCGTTTTATTCACGACAGGATCTGGTCTATGAGAACCTCGGTTTGTGTGTGGAGAATAAACCCGATATCAAGCGTGCAGAGAAATATCTGCGTAAGGCGCTGGAGATGAATCAGCAATTGCCAAAGAGCCTGCTGGGAATGGCACGTATCACTCTGGCCAAAGGTGAGTTCCTCTCCACGCGTGCCTATCTGCAGCGTTTTAACGAAATTTCACGCCATACCCCTGAGTCACTCTGGATGGGAATCAGGGCTGAGCGGGAGCTTGGCGATAAAAATGCGATTGCCAGTTATGGCATGCAGCTAAAGGGTAAATTTCCTGATGCCGATGAGACCCGTCTCTATCTGCAGAGTGGGGGGGAGTGATAATGAGTCAGGAGAGTGAGGTAGCTGTTGAAGAGAGTGCCGCTGATGCTAATGGTGGCCCGGGGCAGCTTCTGCGTGAAACGCGTGAGGTACTCAATCTTACACCGCAGCAGGCCGCAAACCAGCTGCGCATGCAGGTACGGATTATTGAGGCACTGGAGAGTGACGATTACAGCGCTTTGCCCGGATTGACTTTTGTACAGGGTTATCTTCGTAGTTATGCCCGTGTTCTCGGGATCGCGGAAGAGCGTGTTTTAGCTCTGTTGCCATCCAGTATGACCAGGGGGGAACCGGAACTGGTCAAATCTATACTGGATGGTGATATTGAGGCATCAAGCAGCGACCTGCCATTTCGGCTTATCACGATCACAGTAATCGTATTGGGCCTTGCGGGCATAGGTTGGTGGTTTTCGCAACAAAAGCCAAGCCCGGAGGTATTTGCGTCGGCCTCTTCGCCTGTCGATGGGCAGACAGAACTCGCCATGCCAGCACGAGCGGATAATGAGGGAGAGGTGGGGCTGGCTCTGCCGGTGGTGGAGGAGTCTCCGCTACCGGAGGGTGAGGAGAGCGAGAGTGGTATGGATAGTGAATCGTCTGAGACTGCGGCAGAGGGTGCTGGGTTGGTCGCAGTGCAAGATGAGTCTGAAGTCGTACCGCCGTTGCAGGATGGTATGTCATCGGCAGGTGGGAGAGAAGATTATGGTGCAGAGCCTCAGTCTGCCCTCGCGACGGAGACTACAGAAGGGGCGATTTCGGATATCGCTCCCCTTACCGCGCGCACACCACAGTCGAAACTGG
Source organism: Chromatiales bacterium (assembly GCA_029879245.1). Taxonomy (GTDB): domain Bacteria; phylum Pseudomonadota; class Gammaproteobacteria; order Thiohalomonadales; family Thiohalomonadaceae; genus JAPHSX01. Next base: position 19,184 of record JAOUQQ010000037.1, read on the forward strand.
AGCTGGAGTTTCAGGCTGATAGCTGGAGTGAGATTGTTGATACCGCAGGGCGTCAACTCACCTACGGTTTGATACCGGCAGGAAGCAAATTGACTGTGCGCGGTGAGGCACCCTTCCGTGTCTTTTTCGGCTACGCATCCGGCGTACTGGTCTATTATAACGGGCACCTCTTTGAGCACGCCCCCTACCAGAGAGGGGATGTGGCCCGTTTCCGTATAGGTCGCGCAGAACACAATCAACCGCTATCAGGTAACTAAATTCGATGCACCACGTTTCGTCTATTGTGCGCCGCAAGTCACGTCAGATCATGGTCGGCAACGTACCGGTCGGCGGCGATGCCCCGATCTCGGTGCAGAGCATGACCAACACCGAGACCACCGATGTGGCCGCCACCGTGGCGCAGATCCGCGCCCTTGAGAACGCCGGGGCCGACATCGTGCGGGTCTCGGTGCCGAGCATGGAGGCGGCCGAGGCCTTCGGCCAGATCCGCAAGCAGGTAAATGTACCGCTCGTCTCCGACATCCACTTTGATTACAAGATCGCCCTGCGGGTGCTGGAGCTCGGGGTCGACTGCCTGCGCATCAATCCCGGTAACATCGGCAAGGCGGATCGGGTGCGTACCCTGGTCGATGCGGCGCGCGACAAGAACGTGCCGATCCGCATCGGCGTCAATGCCGGCTCGCTGGAGAAGGAGCTGCAGAAGAAGTATCCGGAGCCCTGTGCCGAGGCGATGGTGGAGTCGGCACTCAAGCACATCGATATCCTCGACAAACTCAATTTTCACGACTTCAAGGTGAGCCTCAAGGCCTCGGAGATTTTTATGACCGTCGCCGCCTACCGCCAGCTCGCCGGCCAGATCGAACAGCCGCTGCACCTGGGGATCACCGAGGCGGGCGGTTTTCGCTCCGGAACCGTCAAGTCGGCCATCGGCTTGGGGATGCTGCTCGCCGACGGCATCGGTGATACCATCCGCGTCTCGCTCGCCGCCGACCCGGTGCAGGAGATCAAGGTCGGTTTCGATATCCTCAAGTCGCTGCACCTGCGCAGCAAGGGGGTAAACATGATCGCCTGCCCCTCCTGCTCGCGGCAGAACTTCGATGTCATCGCCACGGTCAACGAACTGGAGCAGCGGCTGGAGGATATCCTCGAGCCCATCGACGTGGCGGTGATCGGCTGCGTGGTCAACGGCCCGGGCGAGGCCAAGGAGGTCGATATCGGCCTCACCGGCGGACAGCCCAACCTGCTCTACAAGTGCGGTGTGCCCGACCACAAGGTCGATAACGCCAATCTGGTCGACGAGCTGGAGAAGAATATTCGCGCCGAGGTTGCGCGGCGCCGCGAATCGGGCGGCAACAACTGATTTGATTTGGGGTAGAGAAGTTTGAGCAAGAACATTCAGGCCATCCGTGGCATGAACGACATCCTGCCGGAGGAGACCCCGGCATGGCGCCACCTTGAAGCGACGGTGACGACCCTACTCGATGCCTACGGCTATCGCGAGATACGCATGCCCATTGTCGAGAGCACTGAGCTGTTTAAGCGCTCTATCGGCGAGGTGACGGATATAGTTGAGAAGGAGATGTACACCTTCGAGGATCGCAATGGCGACATGCTGACCCTGCGCCCGGAGGGTACTGCCGGCTGTGTGCGCGCTACGCTTGAAGGCGGTCTGCTGCACAACCAGATGCAGAAGCTCTGGTACCGCGGCCCGATGTTCCGTCATGAAAAACCCCAAAAGGGGCGCTATCGCCAGTTTCACCAGATTGGTGTCGAGACCTTCGGTATGGAGGGGCCCGACGTCGATGCCGAACACATCCTGATGACGGCGCGCCTATGGAAGATGCTGGGGCTGCAGGACGATGTCACCCTGCAGCTCAACTCCCTCGGTTCCAGTGCATCGCGTGCCGCCTACCGTGCGGTGCTG
>JAOUQQ010000038.1 GCA_029879245.1 Chromatiales bacterium
CTGGGACAGCCGGGCGGATGCTGACGAGGCAAGGAGCTCTTGGGACAGCCGGGCGGATGCTGACGAGGCAAGGAGCTCTTGGGACAGCCGGGCGGATGCTGACGAGGCAAGGAGCTCTTGGGACAGTCGAGCGGATGCTGACGAGGCAAGGAGCTCTTGGGACAGCCGAGCGGATGCTGACGAGGCAAGGAATTCCTGAGACAGGCGGGCGGATACTGATGAGGCAAGGAATTCCTGAGACAGGCGGGCGGATACTGATGAGGCAAGGAATTGCTGAGACAGCTTCGCCGCTGTAGATACCTGTTTCTCGTAAAGCCCTGAAAAGGCCGATGCGGATTTCTGCATCTTTTGTAACTGACGAGCGAGATCGGCTGAGATGCCTAGGCTTACGCCCATAGAGGTACTGGCTTTCTTAGACTTATCAGACGAGTCGCTCATATCTGTGGCAATCTACCACATTTAATCCCCATTTAATTCCCCCCCTGTCCGCCTTTCTCCCCCCTCCCTACCCGGTAGGGGCGATCCACCCCTTTCAACGCCTCACAGGGCTGCTCAGGCGGCCAGCCAATATCATCCCCCCGACGCTCTCTCCAGATGCTCCTGCAGGATATCCAGTATCTCCACCCGGTCTTCTTCCGTCAGCCCGAGGGGTGGCCGGGCGGGGATGCCGCGCTCTTCATCCCCGAACTGGTGGGTAGCGCCGTAGATGCGGTCGGTGCCGAACTCCAGCCCATCGGGGGCGGTCTGGTAGCGCAGCAGGTCGCGCAGGTCGCCCTCCAGCACCAGTATCTTGTTCTGGTTCTTCTTCTTGCGCTTTACGGTCTTGGGGGCGAGCGGGGCCCAGGGGGTGCCGTCTGCGGCTTCTTGCCTGGCCCAGCGCTCGCGGTGGCTGTTGAGCAGGTACTCACCGATATCTGCAAAGGGCGCATCAAGGTTTTGCCCCACCTCAAGCAGTTGCTGTAGCACCTTTTTGGCGGCGCTGTCGTTTTCAATGTCTATATAAATACTGGCACCGGCCATGACATGCTCCTATAATATGTGTTCGATGTTGCGGGGAGGGTCCGGCCCTTACGATACGCACCATCCGCCGACCCTCGCCGAGAGGGGGTCACGGCCTCAATTCTGCCTGCCGTAGATCAGCATCCCCAGTCTGCGCTTCTGTATCTCCTTGACCCGGCTCATGGGGATAAACGTCAGTGCCTCCAGCACCCCACGGCTGGCATTAGCCACCAGAGTTAGTCCCTTGTCTGAACGCCCTGGCAGCTCCACGGCCTTGATAACACGCATTCTCAATACATACCGTCCGCTGCCCTTGTGGCGCTCGAACGTGGCCCAGACTTCGAACGGGTCGGTCAGGGCCTCTTCCAGGAGCGGCAGGAACTCGGAACGTTTGATGTCGATATGGCTGCCCAGCGCCTCGGCGTTGATCAGCACGGGAAGCCCGCCAACGTTGTAGACCTTCTCATCACCCTCCAGCTGCTTGCGTAGCGCGACCACTACCTCTTCCTGGTCGTGGTAGTGCTTGCCGACGTTCGCCTGCGGCTTGTCAAAGGGGATAACGGCGGGGCGGTCATAGGTGGCAGGTCGACCAGAGGTGAGCTGCTCCCAGGCGTCGCGCCCCTGGGCGCGCCAGGTGTCCATCGCCTCCTGTGAGAGCTGTCGGCCCCAGGCAGCCTGGCCAGGGTTATAGGCAAAGCCGGGGTCAATGCCTTTGGGTACCCGCACGGTACGAGGCGTGGGGCCACGTGTGCCAACGGTTTGCTCCTCCCATTCAATGGGTGGGGCGGTATCTGGCCCGCTCTTTCCAACACGTTTTAAATCGCGTTCACTCAAGCTCTCCATGTAGCAATGACAACCCCAGCCATTCTGCGGCCAGTGGGTACTCACCCACGGATCATCAATCGGTAATATGATGCCATCCCATGCCACGTGCTCTGGCCTGGGATGATCAACGGAGTCGTTGTGGCGGTAGCGCACATAGGGGCGGGTGCGCTTGACCTGCTGCACTTGATGATATCGACCCGCATTGTAGGACTGGCGCAAGTTGGTGTCGTAGATGACGCGAGTGCGCCAACCCCGACCGCCGTTGTAGGGCCATCCATGTGTGGCAACGATCTGGTCGAACTGCTTGCGGAACTCGGCCAGGGTGGTGCCCTGGGTGATGGCCTGGTCGACGGCGCCGCGCAGGTCGGTGAGTAGATCCTCTTTCATCGCCCCGGACACGACGAAGGCGCGGGCGTGCATCCCCTCCCAGATATCGGTCCAGGCGGCGGTGGGCAGATTGACCTTGTCGCGGAAGAAGGTGATCTGTTCCTGGAATGGGAGGGAGCCGTAATCAGCCAAGCCCCGCCTCCTGCAGGATATCGTGCCGCCCCGCCAGCTCGGCGGCGGTAAGTGCCTGGGCCATGATCTCGGCCAGGTCATCACCGTTCATATCGGGGTAGGCCTCAATGAGCTGGTCGCGCAGCTGCTCCAGGGAGTCGGCCTCATCAATGAGGCGGCGCACGGTGTCGATGAGGCCAGTGAGGGCGGCTGCGCCCTGCTGCTCCAGCTGGGCCCGCTGGGCATCCACCACGCCACCGGCATTTGATGCGTTGGCCTTCAATGCCGCTCGCACAGCTCCCCGCAACGGCTCGACCGGCTTCTTCTTCACCCACCCTTCGCCGTAGGTCTCCTGAATGTACTCCTCGGTGGGCTCAAAGCCCATGCTGTAGATCTTCTCATCGCGCTCGGCACGGGTGTTCATGTCCTCCTCTTCGTCGGTCTCGAACTTAAAGCGCGGGCAACGGCGCAGGCTGTTGATGCCACCGAGGTTGAGCACGGCCAGCGGGTAGACCAGATCACGGGTGAGGGTGGCGGCGATTTGCCGGGCATCAGCCACCAGCAGGTCGTGGCGTACCTCGTTGTGAACGTTGCCCAGGGCATTGGTGTTGGTGCCCTCGCCGGTACCGCTGGTGAGGGTGCCACCGAGGATCGCCTTGGACTCGCTGCGCTCTGCCCATTCGATCATCGCCTGGAACGGATCGGCTGCACCCTTGGCCGCCTCCTTAAACTCAATGCCCATCCCCTCAGGAATGATGCCGGCGGCAGCATGGCCGATGTTGACCACGGCACGCAGCAGGGTGGCCTTCTCATTATCACTGGCGCCCACCGGGTAGGTACCGAGGCGCAGCGGCAGACCGTAGATCTCCAGAAACTCGGCGAGATCCCGCACGCTGTAGTTCTTGAACAGGAACGGCCAGGCCAACACCCGGTGCAAACCGCCACGGGTGAGGTAGCCGCTCTTGGCCTGGTGGCGATGAACGATCCAGCCGAAGGGCTGCAGCGGCTCGCCGTCGGTACCCGTGCCGCGCAGGCGCAGCTCGGTGCGGGTATCGCGGTCTACAGTAAACCAGCGGTGGGGGCGGCACTGAATATCGGGCAGCCACTCGCGCCCCTCGCGCTGCCACTCCATCTCCAGGCAGGAGTAGCCGTGGCCGATGGCGCTGGCGGCATCGGTGATCACATCCTCAATGTCGAGATCCTGCATCATCTCCTGCAGCGCCTCGGCGGCCTTCTCTTCGGCGGCGCTGGCGTTACGCGGGGGAACGATGCCCCAGTCGAGCCCCAGCAGGGAGAGTTTGCGCTTTTGCATCTCGGCGAAGATGTGGGCGTCTTTCTCCTCCATGTCGTCGAACAGATCGCACTGGGCCAGCATGTCGCCCTGCTCGGCGTTCTGCAGAATACTGGCCAGCCGGGGCGGGGTGAGGCCGCGTGTAGGGTGGTTGGCAAACTCCGAGTGCAGTGATGCGACGCGGGCGGTTTGCGGCTCCTGGATGTCGGCCAGCTTGAACGGCTCGCCGGTGCGCGGATCGATGATGCGGGTTTGGGCCATCAGTTTGTCCTCAGTAACTTGTCCATCTGCCGGGGGGTGATCTCACGGGCCCCGGTCATGCGTGCGATGCTGATCTGCCCACCGGCAATGTGTGCCACCCGCCCCTCGATGGCGCGGGCTGGTATGCCCAGGCGGCGGCAGATCTCGCGCAGCTCTTTCTCACCTGCCGCGCCGGGTTGGTCTGAGACCAGGCGGCAGACGTGAAAGCGATACTTGCCCGTGGTGACGGGGGCGGGGGTGTCGAATAGCAATGCCATCACTCGCTCCTTACCAGCCGCCCTGGCCGCTGTAGCCGAGATCCGAATCACCCTCGATGTCGTCCCACTGGGAGCGGGCACTGGGGGCCTCGGTCCACTCGATGGGGGCGACCTCGCGCTTCATTGCCTTGTGGGCGAGGAACAGGGCGATAGCCGAGTCACCGTGGCGCTGCAGTCGGGGGCCGTCGCCTTTCTGGGTCTTGGACTTTGGCAGCTTGGCGATACCATCAATGAGGCGCAGGGCACGCAGATCGTCACGCACCTCAACATCCCTGGGGATATCGTCGAGAGTGCCATCCTGCAGGGCAGCCTTGAAGCGAGGCATGTGTTCCAGGTAGACGCTATCGGAGAGCATCACCTGCTCGATGCGGGCGGTGCCGTATTTCTGCGCCGCCTTCTCTGCCAGCCATTGGCCGTTGCCGCGTGCATCAAGACAGCCGCTGCGGAACCTGGGCAGGCGGTCGACGATATAGAAGAGGATCTGCCGCTGCTGCTCGAAGGGGCAGTTGGAGAGTTCCACTTGCAGCTTGACGCGGTTGACCAGGTCGCGCCCCTCTTCGAGGATGTCGAGCACGGTCAGGTCACCGAGGCGACCAAAGTCTTCACCAAAGGCATGATAGAGATCGGGATTAAGCGCCGCTAAAACGTCCTTTAAATTCTCATCACACCAGGCGTCCACCTCGGCCTCGCGCACGTGATCCGGCATGTAGGCGAACTCGGCTTCCCAGCGACCGCGCACCAGCGGGGTGGCGGGGTTCATGCGCGTCTCGATGAGGCCCATCGAGAGGTAGGCACCACCGGACTGAGAGGGGATGACGTCCAGCTCCTCGGCGGCGGCATCACCATAGAAGTTGTAGGCGTCTTCCACCCACTGCTCTTCACCGGCCTGTGTCCACTCAAGGCCACGGCGCAGACAGACGCGCCGATAGAGTCCGGCCTCGACCGCCTGACGGAAGGTGGTGCGGTGCACGCTGCCCTTGCGCTTACCGGCACGAACATCCTGGATCAGTTCGTTGAAAGCATTGTCCACCCCGTCGTGGGTGGAGATGATGCGCACCTTGTCACCCCACAGCAGCATGGCCATTGCGGCCTTGAGCATGGCGGCGAGGTCGTTGTGGAAGGCGGCCTCGTCGATGACGATCACCCCCTGCTTGCCTCGCAAGTTGGTGGGGCGGGAGCTGAGGGCGACGATGCGCTTGCCCGACTTGGGGAAGTCGATCTTGTAGCTCTTAATCTCTTTGTCGCCGTCGTGGAAGATGCCCTCCTCGATCTCCCCGGCGGCCTGATTGAAGGCGCGGGCCCACATGGCGCAGGCCTCAATGTATTCGATGGCCATGTCCTGGGTGGCGGAGATGTAGAAGACATTGGAGCCACTTTGAGCGGCGGCGATGAGTACATCGTCCGAGGCCTCGGCCCAGGTAAGGCCGATGCGGCGGGACTTCTCGCCCACCTTGAGCTGGGCGTCGTCGGCCACCCATGCCTGCTGATAAGAGAGCAACACCGGCGGGGCGGTGTTGGTGGTGGTGCTGGGTAGGGTGGTGGTGAGGAAGTCGGTCACGACTTCACCCCGAGGATCGCCCGGCGCAACTCCTGCACCGAGTCGGCAGAGAGGCCGCCCTGCTTGGCCACTTTCTCGGCGACTTCGGCGGCCTCTTTGCGGGCCTGCTGTTTAATCTCCTGCTCGCGCTTCACGTTTTCGCTGGCGGCCTTCTCCAGCCGCTCCATTGCGATGGCCATGTTCTTGAGCATCTTGGCCACCTCGGGTGCTTCTTCCTTGTCGATCTCACCCTGTTGCATCGTCATGGAGAGGTCAAAGGCGAGGGTGCGCAGGATCTCATTGACCAGGTGGCCGACCTGCCCCTGGGGCTGTGCACCGAGTTTAGCGATCCACATCTGGGCCACCTGGCGCGATTGACGTAGACGTTCGCCCACCTGTTCCATGCGCATGGAATAGCGGTTGACCGCGGACTTGCTGACGCGCTCCGGGTGGCCCACATTTTCGAGGATCGTGTTGATCTCTTTGGTCGCCTCCATCTGGGAGACACGGGGATCGCGCAACAGTGCCTGCAACTGCTCCAGGATATCGGGCGGGAGTTGTTCGATGGTGGAGGGGCGTGCCATCGGTTACTCCGAGTAGTTGACGGTGATGTGAACCAGACCACCGCCGTGGGCAATACCACGTGCGAACCAGTAACCTGTGGACCAGGCAACAGCAATGATTAAGGCAACAATTTGAACTGCCTTTAACCAGGACTTTGACTTCTCGCCACCTTTCATTGTCCAGGCCTCGGGCGTGCTACACCGGGAACGCGTGCACGCCCCAGGGCAACGTCTTCACCACGCCGTGTGAGCTTGGCAACATACATCCCCGACACTTGCTGCAGTTCGATGAGTCCCTGCTCACGCAACCACGCTAGATGATTGTGCAACTTGTCCCCACTAATGCCGTGACCAACGGCCTGCAACATACGGCCGAGCGTATGTTCGTTCTGACTGTAATCCGGGTCTTGCTCCAATGCCTGTAAAATAGATAGGCGTTGATCCTCGTTTACGATATCTGCAAAACTCATTTACGGCCTCCATTCAGCAGGTGATCGTTAATTAGCCCAAGAGTTCTATTCAGGGCCGTAAGCTCTCCCTCTATCTTCCCCATACCGCTGGCAATGGTGTTGACCTTTTCGTGTATGTCGCCGAGGTCATCATGGTTAGGGAGGTGGCGAACATCGTTCTCTAGCAATGTCACACGCTCCTGTAAACGTATAACGCGGTTGTCGACCCTATCTATCGCAGCCTTGTTTACCTTGGTGCGATTGACAATCCAGGTGTAGATGGCGAGGGCTACCATCACGAAGGTTTGAACCAGGTCGAACCAGATGCGGAATTGGCCGTAATCAAGATCCATGTTGTTGTTCCGTTCGTTCTCTTAGTGAAAGACAGTGCACGCAAATACCCACCTCAATGCGGTGGGCGGCAAGCGGCTCAAGGCAGTCGGGGCAGCAGGGCTCGCCATCGAGCATGTAGGGGGTATAGCGGCGTGCTGCCCGCTTCCTTACTTCTGCAATGGCGGCCTCACGCTCCTGTACCTCACGTCGTTGCGCCTGTTCGTATTGCCACTCGTCCATGCGTCACTCCGGTGGGGTGAGTGCGTTGGGTGAGATGGCATCGGTATGTGTTGCCTCAATAATGGCGACAAGCTCTTCAGCATAAACACGGCGTAGACGATCACGCTCTACCAGACGAAAGTAGGCATTGTCTGACAGGCAAATCAATTCATTTGCTGACACAGCAGGAAGCAATGGTCTGACAGGTAGAGGTAGCGGCTGTGAGACATAGCGAACAGACGATGGACTACAGGCAGGCAGGACGATCATCAGTGCCAGCATGGCGATAAGGAGGAGGAAAGACTGTATACCCTGATTCATGAGTCTCACCCTGCGTTGTCCAGATGATCGCGCAGGCCGGCCTCGACTTCACGCTTAAGAGTCTGCTGCTCACTGCGGTGGCGCTGCTGCACCTCTTCACGCGCCTGGTCAATGCGTTGTACGGCGACGGCAACGATGTTAGCCACCTCGGCACGTTGGCGTTGTTGCTTGGCCTCGGCCTGGTGGCGCTTGCTGCTGAGACGAAAGAAGACCGCCAGGGCGGCAGCAATGGCAGAGAAGAAGGCGAGGACTCTAGTCAGCATGGGGGTTCTCCTTTTCGGTCTTCTCACGCCCCCACCAAATTCCGAGCACAGCTCCGGCGGCGGCAGCAAACTCGGTACCACTCATAGGTGGGACTTCGCCGAGGCCGGGAACGGCAAGGCTAGCCAGGGCGAACTTGATGAGCACCACCGCCAGCGAGACGGTAACAAAGGTGAGGGTGATGGAGGGCTTGCCGCGAGAGTCTTTGAGGCCATACATTACGCTGCACCTTTAATGGCTGTTTCAACGGAGATTAAACCGGTGACATAGACCGTCTTCAGACGACCAAAGAGGCCAGAGAGCTTGGCGGCTGTGAGATTCATCTGGCGTGGCAGTTGGTTGTGCTGTGGCACGGAGACATGCACCCACTCACCAAACTCATGAATAAGCTGGTCATAGCCCTTGCAGTTATCACGAATCCACCGGGCTACCTCTAGCGGTGTATGGCCCGGCACTACAAAGTCTGCCGCCTGGCAGGTGAGGTGCTGGCTGGTTTTAGAGCCCTTGATCAATTTGTTGAGTTTGGCCGGTCGGTAGCCGCTGGTAATAGAGACAGGGCCGAAGTGGTTACGCACAGGCTGCAGCACATCGCGACAGAGGCGCTTGAGGTTGGCGTGAAACACGCCACCCTCGACAATGGTCATATCGATGCCGTGACGGGTGGCCGTCTGCGAGCGCTGGAACTCGTCGAGGTAGAAATTCTTGGAGAGCTGGATTCTTTTCATGCGGGCTATAATGGCCCGCAGGTGTGGTATATATGGATTAAAGCGTTTTAATGGAGGACGTGGTAAGTGGTATCATCAGGTATCCGGCCATTGCACTTGGTGCGGCGGCATTAGTGATTGCTATATATTTGTATCAGTTCAATGATGGCTTGTCGAATAACCGGCAGATATCAAATTAGGCCTACCCCCTTTAATGGGGAGAGTAAGTTTTTACACTGACCCCAAATATCGAAGTAGTGATATTCTAATATACTGTTAGTCCACGATGTGGATATGTCCAAAATACAATGGTCGATGTAAGGAACACCGGGATGGTTGCAGAGACACAGAACGCTAGTCTACACCGGGCGAAGGGTGCCAAGGAGGACGAGTTCTACACGCAACTCGAAGACGTGGAGCGTGAACTGAAGCACTACCGAAAGCATTTCAAGGGGAAGGTTGTCTACTGCAACTGTGACGACCCAAGGGTTTCCGCCTTCTTCCACTACTTCTCATACAACTTCGAAAAGTTGGGTCTCAAAAAGCTGATAGCGACGTGCTACAAGAACCATGAACGCGACCTGTTCAGCACGCATGACAGCGAACGTGCGATCTTCCTTGAGTACGAGGGCGACAAGAATGGTGACCGTATCCCCGGCGATGATGAGATTGAGGTAAAACACCTCGTCGGTGATGGTGACTTCCGGAGTGCAGAAGCGATTGAACTTTTGAAGCAGGCAGACATCGTTGTTACGAATCCTCCCTTCTCTCTCTTCCGAGAGTTTGTCGCGCAACTCAATATGTATAACAAAAAGTTCATCATATTGGCGAACCAAAACGCCATTACTTACAAGGAAATTTTTCCCCTCCTTCAAAAGGGGAAGATATGGGTGGGCGCAAACAGCGGAGACATGAGTTTTCGGGTTCCCGATCATTATACACCAAGAGCAACGCGGTTCTGGGTGGACGAAGATGGTCAAAAGTGGCGGAGCTTCGGGAACATGTGCTGGTTCACTAACCTGGACTACAAAAAGAGACACGAGGATCTTACCCTCTACAAGACCTACACCCCTGATGAATACCCAAAGTATGACAACTTTGACGCGATAGAAGTTAGCAAAGTTGCAGATATCCCCATAGATTACGAGGGCGTAATGGGGGTCACAATTGGGTTTCTTACCAAGCACAATCCTGATCAGTTTGAGATCGTTGGTATTACCAAGACTTGGTATGGCGGCGCAACTAAGATATATCCACAGCAAACACAAGTAAGCACAAACGGCAAGACTAGTCAGGTTGGGAAGCTCAATGATGGTCCTGTTTTGAGGGTGGACTCACCACCGACGGAAAAAACTTACTACAAAGTAGACGGTGAGTGCTATGTACAGATGTATGCTCGCGTATTGATTCGGAACAAGAAGGTTGAAGCCTGATGGAAATCGAACTCAAGAAAATCCGCGTTGAGGAATTGGTAGAAGACTACCAGGATGACGCCGAGGACGGTGTGCTCGGATACAGCGGCAAACTCGACATTCGTCCGCCCTACCAGCGCGAGTTCGTCTACGATGCCAAAGAGCGGAACAAGGTCATTGACACGCTGACCCAAGACTTCCCACTGAACGTCATGTACTGGTCTGTGCGAGATGATGGAACCTACGAAGTAATCGACGGGCAGCAGCGAACCATCTCCATCTGCCAGTACGTCGATGGCGAGTTTGCATGGAATGACCTCTACTTTCATAACCTTACCGACGACCAGCAGGAGCAAATCCTCAACTATGAATTGATGGTCTACTTCTGCCAGGGCACGGACAGCGAGCGGTTGGCATGGTTCGAGACCATCAACATCGCCGGAAAGGTATTGACTAAACAGGAACTTCGCAACGCGACGTATGCGGGGCCGTGGCTGTCGGACGCCAAGAAGCATTTCAGTAAGACCGGTTGCCCCGCGTACCAGGTCGGTGGCGATCTCATGAAGGGATCGCCCATTCGCCAAGAGTACCTCGAAACTGTCCTTGACTGGATCAGTGACGGAAACATTCGGGAGTACATGGGAAAACACCAGCACAACTCCAAGGCGAACGAATTGTGGGTGTACTTCCAAAACGTGGTTGCGTGGGTGAGGGCAACCTTTCCGGTGGAGCGCAAGAAGGAAATGAAAGGGCAACCGTGGGGTGTGCTCTACAACGAGTACAAAGACGTGGCTCTCGATCCTGACGAACTTGAGGATCGCATCTCAGCGCTCATCCAAGACCCGGACGTAACGAACCATCGCGGCGTTTACCTCTACGTACTGAACGGTAAGGAGAAGCATCTCAACATCCGCCAGTTCGATGAGAGGATGCGTCGTTCAGCGTTTGAGCGGCAGAAGGGCGTGTGTCCGGACTGCGGCAACACCTTCAAGATAGATGAGATGGAGGCAGACCATATCACGCCGTGGCACGAGGGCGGTAAGACTGAGGCGGACAACTGTCAGATGCTCTGCATCCAAGACAACCGAAAAAAGGGAGGGAAATGATCCGGCCTAGGCCTAGTAAGGGTGATCATTCAAACATATCCCCCTGCACCCTGGCCACATGCATCCCTCTCTGCTCCCGTATGATGTTATAGACCTGCACCTCGGTTAAATCATACTTCTGTGCCAGGGCGGGCACGTTGCGACCGTTGAACTCCAGCCATATCTGGTTATCGCGCAGGGCAAGGCGCAGTTTCTCATCCTTGGGCAGGTAGGTGAGGCGCCCGCCGAAGTAGTGGGCAATGACGGTGATTACCTGTGTGGCCTCGGCGGATGCCTCCTCCGCACTCATCTTGCGGCGACGCTGGAAGTGTTCTGCCAGCACGTCGATCATGTCGGCCAGTAGCTTTGGCCAACGGTGCTTGCTCTGCTCGGCATCTTCCATGTGCTCCAGGAGCTGGTCGAGGCCTTCGGTGTCTTTGAACAGTTCGTTCTGCATCAACCTTCCCCAGTTCTGCCTACAAGCTCGTTGCTAATGGCACGCAACCAACTCCGGTTGCGCTCCCAGCCCCTCGGCAGCTTGGGGAACAGCTTTCGCAGGTAGGCCCTATCCTTCCCCAGGTGCTCCAGGTAAAGATCCACCCCGGCTAGTAGCCCGCGCTTTTCCCGCTCGACAGAGAGGGCGGCGATGATGGCCCGCCAGTGTTTGTCGCCCTTTACCCAGGCGAGCTTCTCCACTCCGGGGTCTTTCTCCAGCTCTGGATTGCCCCTACCGCCAGTGATGTTGCGGGCGATGGTGTCGGCATAGCTCCAGGGCAGGCCCATATCGGCAAGCAGCGCCTCGACCTTGGTGATGTACTCCGGCAGGCGGTCGTAGTTGTGCGGTCGCGTGCCAGCTTTTTTCGGGCGCTCGAACGTAGCCCCGCACTTGACCAGGTGTTTGATCACCGCGTGGCGCTGGTGTTCGTCGAGGTCTTTGGCGGAGCGCACGCGGGCCACTGTCCACAGCATGTCGCGGTAGGCATCGTCCCCCAGGGCGAGTTGTTTCTTGCCCAGGTGGATCTTGGCCAGTTCGGCGTTGCGAGTACTCATGTGGCCGCGCGCCTTTTTGCAGGGCTAATAACAAACTGCTGGCATGGCGCATTCGCATTGAGTTTTCTGGCGAAACCCTGTGCATACTTCTGCACCGATGCCCTAGTACCGGCACGGGTGCCGCGCATCACTTCACCAGCAGGCCCCATCACCGTGTAGCGGTGATACGTTTTGCCATCCTCTTTCGTACACCTGCCCATGACGATGCTAAAGGGCTGCCTCTTTCGAGCCATTGCTCTGCTCCTCCATTTTTTCCCGCTCGGCCGCATAGGTGTCGTAGTCGATCACCTCAATCGATTCGCACGTCTTCCTGATGTGACGGATAAACGGCAGTGGTCGATTCCAACTTGGATCTGGCCAGACGTAGTGGTCGTAGTAGCCGCGTTTTCTGCACTCTCTTTTTCCGAGTAACTTCTCCCATAGCTTCAACTCCTTTTGCCTCATCCTGGCGCGTTTGCGTGGCATCCAGAATCGGCGGGCCTCTTCTGACATCTCTCGTTTGTCGTCACCTGTGAGTGATGGCAACCACTCGCCCTTGAAGCGCCAGCCGTTGACACTGGTGATGATTTTCAGCCGATTCTTGTCTGTTCGTCTGAGGCTGGCTGTGACAAGGTAGCCATCACAGCGCAGGAAGACGGTATCGAAGAGGCTGTCGAGTCGCTTGGCGATGTCGTCCCACTCTGCCTTGCTGGGTTGTTGCTTCATCGGGCTGTCCTCTTATTGGTGGACCACGTAATCTCAGTACCAGGTAAGGGGTGGCGTCCCACCCGCTCAGGCCGACGTCTATCTGGCTGTATTGACGACGGCCAACTGGGGGTGGCGACGGCCTCCCTTCGTTTGCACACCCAGAATCGGTCCGCCCTCTGACAGGGTGCGGATCATGATCACGTTGAGCAGTTGGAACAGCACCAGGGCGATGGCCTGCATGAGAATGATGGCCTGGCGCTGCCATGCCATGCGCTCTGGCTCGGCGCTGGTAAGCTGGCGGAGTTCGGCACGGGCAGCGGTGAGCTGCTGCTGTGTGCTGTCGATACGGCCAGACCAGCCGATGCGCTTTTCGCTATTGCTTAAAAAGGTGTTTAACGCCTGTTCAAGGGCGGCGACCTCTGCGGTAATCACCGTCCGTTGTTCGGCGCTTTTATCGACGCTCACATGCTCTTCCACCAGTGGGGCGGAGACCTGATAGAGCGGCCCGGCCAGTACCAGCACGGTGGCAACGGCGCCGAGGCTGCGAATAGAGAAGCGCGGATGGCTCCAGCACCACAGGGCGGCGCCCTCCAGTAGTAGCGACCAGGCCCAGCCGGTGAGGGGGTCGACCACCTCCGTCCAGAACAGAATGGCGTGGTATTGCAGCAGGGCAACACCGCCAATGAGGATCAGGGCTGCGGATATCTTGCGTGGGTTCAGTGCTTTCATGATGGCTTCTCCTTTATGCGGCCTGCTCGACTTCCTTGAGCAGGGCGTTGACGAGTTTGTCTACCTCAGTATCAACCGGTTTGATCATCACCACGTCTTCGTCGTCTGTGAGAGTGATGCCGAGGCGCTTGAGATCGGTAACGGTGAGGTCTGCGACGCTGGGCTTGTAGACACTCTCCTTGACGTTAATCATCAGCTCTTGCTGTGCTTCTGGCAGCAGCTTGCGGATGCGCGCAATCACGGCTTCTTCATCGTCGATGACGACCTTTCCCTTCTGCTTCATGTAGCCCACGCGCACACCCTTGATGGTTTGCGTCTTGGGTTTGGTAAAAAGCATGGGCGAATCTTCCAGAGCGGCCTTAAGTTTTGCGTGTGTCTCGCCCACATCACCGACCGCCTTACGGATAACCGGCAGCACCGGGTGTTTTACGCGCTCCAGTTCGGCCTGCAGTTCGGTGACCACACCTGCTAGGAAGGCACGGGCATCGGCGTAGTCGCGGGTGAGTTTTTCGATATCTGTCATTGTTGCCATGTGGGCCTCCTCAGGTTGGCAGGTGGAGCTGTCCGCGCAGGTCGGGCAGCGATACACGTTTCATGGCGGCGACCTGTTTGAGGGAGGTCATCGCCCTGTCATAAAGGTATTCGCAAGTGGCCTGCAGTTCGGCATCTGTCTCTGCGATGAAGTAGCCACGCGCCGGGTGGGCACAGATGTGGTGGCCCTCTTCGCGCAGGCTGGTGACGTGGGCACGCAGCAGCCTCTCTGCTACCGTGTCGGTACCAATTGACCCCGTCATTTCGGCCACCAATTCAGCAGCCGTTGCACCATTGCCCTCGCCGATGTGGCGACGCAGGGCAACCAGAACGTCGTCTTTGTTGAACAGCATGGCCTTACCCTCCAATGAACCTGCGAAGTGATGGCATCAAGTAGCTGAGCTTCTCTACGTTGATGCCCTGTGGCTTGCCGTCTACGGCCAATACCGGGCAGCCTGCCTCGACGCCCAGCGGCACGTTACCGTAACCATCTTCATCCAGTGAGGGATCGGCATGCCTGATCACTTTGTGATCACACTGTTCACACAGCCCCTCGATGAGGTGGTGATCTACAATGCCGCACCCCTCACATCTGCCGATTTCCTGCTCCATGTTCACCTCCTATGCTGCCCGGTTTGGGCTGGTTGTTTGCCACTGGATGAAGGCACCGGCGTAGGCCGCCTCCCAGGTGTATACAGTGCCGCTGGCAGTGTGCTCGCGCTTGAACCAGGAACCTGAAAGGCGCACGCACTGTTCGCACGGTTGCACCCAGATGATTGGACGCTGCTGGCTGATGGCTGCCTTGATAATGGTGAAGCCCTCTTTCTTCAGGCGTTCTACCGCCTGAAGCGCCTTGAAGGTGTTGGCGACCATGCGGCCGTTCTGTTTCTCAATGGCCTCTTTGCCCTTGAAAAGCTGGACGACTTCACTCACGGGCCACCTCCTGCAGGCTGGCCGCGCAGCCGATGAGCTGCATGCCGGAGATGGCGGCACGCTTGCCACCCACGGTGGCGACTAGAAGGTGATCGCCGTTGTGTTTAACGATGCTCAGTATGCAAGGCTGTCTGTTGTCGACCATGCCGCTGGCGACGGGCTGCTCATCAAGACTGTGCATCTTTTCAATGAGGTAGACGGGCAATTCCCTACCACTCATCATCATTGGGTTGTCACTCATTTGTTGTTCCCTCCCTTTCTGCTGTGTAGACAGGTACCGCTATGGCACGCCTTGAACAGGCGTACCCGTGTGGCGTTGGTAGCTGCGTAGGGCTGGCGCTGTTTTTCCAGGCAGATATGGGCGGCCAGCTCACCGAGCACAGGACAGTTAACGGTGGCGGCAAGAAAGGCCCCTTTTACTGCCTGTTCAACGGCGATTAAATCTCCCCTGTAGCTGTTACCCAGCACGGTGTTGACTACGGCAGGGCTGTAACCGATATCGTCCGCCACACGCTTCTGGCTGCTGGCGTCACACTGCTCGGCCATAACACGCACCCAGTCAGGCTGCTCATTACCCCAGGCGTTGGTGGCACGTGCGACGGCGCTCATGCCTCACCTCCCTGGCGGCTCCACACCACCTCGCGGGTGTTGGGGTCGTAGACCGCTTTAACGCGCTGGATCATCGGTGCAAGCGGCCCGGTATAACGCTGGGGGATAAAGCGGTAACGTGCCTGGCGACCGGGAGCCCCCTCCTGCATTTCTTTGAGGTAGTTGGCATAGTGCAGGTAGCGGATGTAGTCCTTGGCTGTGGTCTCGTTGACCTGTTCACCAGTACTGTTGACGATGCTGAGCAGCTCGGTGCGGTTGAACTCACCCAGTACGCGCATCGCCCGCCACATGCGTTCGTTGCCATCGCCCTGGGTGACTCGCTCGCCCTTGCGGGTGACACGCGGTGTCTCGTTACCGGCATCCTTGATCAGCTGCCAGCGGTTCTGCACGTAGCGGTTCGACTCATCGCATTCGCGGCGCTGACCTTCGGTGCGCTGCAGGTACCCGGCAAGGGTTAGCCCCTGCACGTAGGTTTTTACTGTGTCGCGGCTGCAGCGGCGTGCGTCATTCGCCTGCTTGCTTCGGGCGGTATCATTCACCCACTCCTCAATGTCGTTGATGGTGAACTGGCGCAGCTCACGGATAGCCGCCCATATGGCATCGCGGTGGGTGCGGTAGCCGTGGCGCAGGGTGCGATCTGCGGTGGCGCGGTGTCGTTGTTTGCTGGCCATCAGTGCTTCCTCCGCACGGTTTCGCCGGTGTAGATGTCAGCGCCATTGCCCCACTCGGCAAGGGTGAGGGTGTCGATACCGTTGGACAGGGCGAACTCCTGGGCACGCTCCAGATTGATGCAGACGCGGCGGGTGACACCTTTGGTGACCTTGACGATCTGCAGCAGCAGATCATCATCGATGTGAACCTCGCGGCAGTAGAGTTGGCGCAGCTGTTTTGCATCGGTCATGTCTACCGGTTGTGCCGCCTCCCAGCCGACCATGCGATTGTGAAAACGCTCCCACTGCTTGCGCAGATTAGCCTCTACCTGCTCTTCGCCGATGATAAGAATCGGGGTGCGACCGCTCCCCATGTAGATGTCGCGTACCAGGTCGACCATTCTTTTTTTCACTACGTAGTCGAATTCGTCGATGATGAGGGGACGATTGGTGATGGCCAGCTCTGCCGACACGCGGGCAACCATGTCTGAAATGGTGCCGCCACTGTCGAGCCCGATCTCGATACAGATGTTTTTGATGAGATCCTTGCGCGTCCAGCAGCTCAGGCACTCGACGTAGTAGGCACGGTAGCGGTTGGCGACGTAGGCGGCCCCCGTTGATTTACCGTAACCGCTGTAGCCGTAGAAGCCGACTATCGAATCCAGATAATTTGGACTGTTGATGGCCAGCTCCATCAGCTCCATACAGAGGCCGACATTTGCCAGGCTGGCGATGTTGTTGTAACCAGTAACGTTGACAGGGTCTGTCTGCTGACTCATTCTTATATCTCCAGTGTTGTTATATAGCCCGCCCTGCTAGGCGGGTTTTTCTTTGGGTTAAGCTCCCTCGATTGCTGTAACCCCAAAGTCTTCTGCCATCTTGCTGGCAGCCCGGTAGGCGGATGTTTTTTGGTACCCGCTCAACCATTTCCGATCGGCTTCACTCACGGCGCGCCCCTCATCCAGTCGCTGCTCCAGATCCACCGCACGCTGATACAGCTGGCGTGGGTCTTGGCGGGGCGCTATCTGTGTGACCTGTGCCCGTCGCTGGAGCGATTCGGCGGCAATGCGCCTGGCCGCTTCGCGTTGGCTGTTGGTGGTGGTAGTGGTGTTGGTGGTGTCTTGTGTGGCGGCGGCTTCGGCGGCGGCCTGCAGTGCCGGTGTGTTGTAGGTTTCGCCGCGTTTTGGCAGCTCGGCCACGTTGGCCTTGTTGCGGTGATGGGTCAGGATCTCGTCGGCGATCGCCTTGGTGTTTTGCTTCTTGGCGGCGGCCTTGAGTTCGCGCCGCTTCTCCTGAATGGCGGCCTTCTGAATCTCGCGGCCCTTGGCGGCCACTTCGCGGCGGTCGATGCCGGTATAGGCAGGGGCCTCTGCAATGCAGACGAAGGCACCGTTGCGGTCGAAGACGTAGATCTTGCCCAGGTCATCGGGGTCGTAGCGCACTTGCACGGTCTCGCCGACCAGCAGCCCCAGTTCCTGGTGGATGTACTCGATATTGTCGAGGGCGATGCCCTTCTTGGTAACGGTGCGTTGGCCGTTGTTGCTGGGTGCCTGGGCCAGCAGCACGTCGAGGGCTCGTTCGTTCTCGATGCGCTGGATGGGCTGGTTCCAGCTGTTGGCCACCTCGAACGGTGTGCGGTTATTGAGGCCGTTGTGTGAGCGGTGGTGGTAGATGTTCTCTACCCACTCGTCGCAAATGCGTTGCAGCTCGGCGGCGGTGAGTTTGACCTCGACTACCTCATTCTTTTTAAGCAGGCGGTCGGCGAAGGCCTTGCGCGCCTCGATGGCGCTACGCTCGGCAACGTTGTGGCCGATGTAGCCGTCGAGCAGCTCGACGATGTCGTGGCTAAAGGTGCGGAAGAAACGCTCGATGTGCGGTTTCTCCCATGCGCTGAATGGATTGCAAAACTCCTGCTCTATATGCAGCGAGCTGACCACGCGGCGGATGTGCATCGCTTTGTAGTCGCTGCCGTTGTCGGTCTTGATGGACTCGGGCACGCCCCAGCCGAGCAGGGCACGGCGAAGGATGGTGGCAACAGATATAGCCGTAGGCGTCTTGGTTACCAGTAGTTTGGTACGGCGGCTATACACGTCGATCACCCCGTTGATGGAGTGGCGGCCGTCGAGCAGCATCACATCGGCGGGAGTGCCGTCGAACTCCCACAGCTGATTCAGTGCGAAGACGTGCTCGGAGGCTGAGCCCATCGCCAGCATGTAGCGATTTTTCCATTCGTCGGGGTTGGCGGTGGCGGCAAGCAGTTGGGCGTTCTCTTTCTTCCAGCTGTTTAACCAGCGTTCAAACGCCTTTTTAGAGGGCAGCTCTACACTGGAATCGGCAAAGCGAGCCTCGGCAGAGCTGTACAGGTGTGTGGCACCGCAGTGCGGGTGGTCGGTGACCATTGCCACGCAAAAGGTTTGCAGTTCTGGCTGTGTATCTATCTTGCTGCTGCCCTTGCGGTTGCTTCCGCGTTTGTCGACGAGCCCGATGGCACCATTTTCGTGCAGCCTATCTTTCCAGCGATAGACCGTGGCATAGGAGACGCTGGGGATGATGTTCAGCAACCACTCTTCGGTCTGAATACCTCCGCTGTTGTACAGCTCACAGAATGAGTCGATGGCATCGGTGGTGATGAGCTGTGACTTGGCGCTGTACTCATCGAGCATCGCCAGCACACACAGGCGGGCATCCATGCTGCTGCGCTGGCCTCTATTTAGCGCAGTGGCAGCGGCCAGGCCTGCCTCACGCTCACGCTGGTTTACCTTCTCATCGATGCGCCGGCGCATTGCCAGTTGGCGACCGGCCAGTGCACCCGCGGCGGCATCTTCGCCGGTGGTGGCGCGCTGGGTGTTGATTGCTTGGGCGGCTAGGGCGGCGCGGGTGGCGGTGGGGAGGGTATTGATGTGGTACTCCCACCCCTTACCGACCGAACGCTTGCGCCGTTCGAGTTCGCCACGTTCACCCATTAGATTGACGCTGCGGGAATGTTTTGGCATCCCAGGCAATCCAGCCAGCTCGGCGGCGCTGTGCCACTCCTTATGGCTCATTCCATTTCCCCCATCATTTTTTTAAGCTCCCGAATCTTCCGGGTAACTTCTTCCTTCATACGCTCAAACTTGCCGAGCTCTGCGGTGAGCGTCTCTTTGCCAATCAGCAGCCGGCCACCGCGCTTGTCGGCCAGCCAGTTGCTGAACATGTGTGTCTCGCAGGCGGTCTCCAGCACGGGAACCATATAGAATGGCATGTTGTAGGCATCGCGCGCCTCGCTTGACCAGGCATCGAGCATGTACTTGCTCACATCGCGCCCTGTAAGGCGGCTCATGCGTGAGGCCACCTCGAAACGGTCACCCTCTGCGCCGTTAAGCGCCTCGCTCACCAGGTGTGCGATCTCACGCCCGTAGTCCATGCTGGCTGGCAACTGTGCAGCCGGTTGTGGCACCTCGAACAGGTCCAGAGTGAGTGTGTCTCTGCGATGACGACTCATGTCTATGCCGCCTCCTGCTTATGAACATTGCGCCCACGTTTGGGGGTGTTATTCTTTACTGTCTTGGAAATAGACTTTTTAGGGCGACCCATGCGGTAGAGGGGTAGGCCGTCGGCATCGTAACGCTCGGGCCATAGCACCTTGGGTTCCAGCTCCAGGGCATCGGCAATCACTTTCTCCATGCGGGGGTATGATTTGCAGAACGCCTGGTAGAGGCACTGGCGCGATACCCCGGCCTCTTCGGCCAACTGGGCCATCGACGAGCCGAGCATATGGATCTGATACTTGACCCAGGCACGGCGTTTGTCGGGGTCTCTGAGAAGCTGCCTTGTGGTCTTGTCTATCTTCATCATGGCTATAGACATTACTTCAAATATGAAGGCCAGTCAACAAATGTGAATAGTTCGGATTCAGATCCGATTGTTAGATGTGCAAAAATGAAGGGGCGTTTTTCTTAACTTATTGATATGACTAATAAAACAATAGAATCAGATCGTAATGTAGAGAATCGGATCGATGATCCGATTCTTGTGCCAGGTATCGGATCTCGGATAGCTGAAGTTTCAAAAATGTTGGGAGGGAACGCTGCTGCTGGTCGTGCGGCCTTCAAATCTGATATCCAGATAGGTAGGTATATCCGTGAGATGAGCATGCCAGGTATGGATGTAGTTGTTGGCTTGGCCCGTGCCTCAGGCGTTAACCTTGCATGGTTAGCCACCGGCGAGGGCCCCATGCGCCCAGGCGAGGAGGAGATGGCACCAGGTGCAATGGATGATGAGTTCGCCCTGGTTACGGTCTATAACGTGCGCGCCTCTGCAGGCCACGGGGCCTCCATCGACCAGGAGCAGCCCCTGTCTGAGATAGCCTTTCGGCGGGATTGGCTGACTCAAGAGGGCCTTAGCGTTCGGGGCTTGGCGGCAGTTACTGCAGATGGTGACTCTATGGAGCCCACGGTGAAAGATGGCTCTTTATTGTTGCTGGATACCAACCAGCGCGAGCTGGCGGGCAACCGTATCTATATCTTACGGATGGACGGGCACCTCTATGCCAAGCGCTTGCAGCGCCTGACTGATGGCTCAATTCGAGTGAGTAGTGACAATCCTGCCTATGCTGATGAGGTGGTAGACAGAGACGCGCTCGATAGCCTTGATATCATCGGGCGGGTAGTATGGATCGGGCGGCGCGTGTGAGTCGCATTTCATGTGTCTAACTATCAAACCGTCGCGGGTTTCATGCGTCGTTCAAGTTTTGTTAAATGGTGGCGTTGTGGATGTCTTAATCGCCGACTAGGGCGCGCCACTCCAGCTTTCGTCCCATCAAGCCCCGTCAAATCCCGCCCTATCCCATAATTCTCATTCCTTATGTCCCCTCACAGGCCCT
>JAOUQQ010000039.1 GCA_029879245.1 Chromatiales bacterium
GCAAAAGATTGAAGAGAAACTCAAGTGCAAGGTAGGGCAGGCGAGACGGGGGCGGCCGAGGAAGAGAGTGGATAATGGATAGATGAACGGGTTTAAAATCTGTTTCTTAAATGAAAAAGGCCCCACGGTGCGGGGCCTTCTTTTTGCGTGCCTGAAGTGATTAAGCCGCAGGCCGCTTCTGATCCTCGCGCAGTTTGGTGGCGAGGATCTCATCCGCATCATCAATATCGACTTCGTTCCCCTCTTTATCAATGAGTAGTTGCTCGAAGTCATTCCAGCCCCTGATGCCGGTCTTCAGTGAGCTGACGTTCTTGAAGCCCATTTTCATCATGGTGTGGGCGGCGAGGACGCTGCGGTTGCCTGAGCGGCAGATGACAATGATTTCACGCTCACGACCGGAGGCAAGCTCCGGCACGGTATCGTCGTAGTCCCAGTCACAGGCGGCCTCTAACAAACCACGCGGTACGTGAATAGAGTTAGGGATGGCCAGGGCGTCGTACTCATTGGCCTCACGCACGTCGAGCAGTAGTGGCGGGGTATCCTGCTGCAGCTTCTCTTCCAGATCCCAGGGGAAGATTTCCTCTACCTCGGGCAAGCATTCGGCGATAAGGTCGTTAAAGTGCTTCATGGTCGTATTCCACTGTCGCTGTATAATATTAGAGCGGGCTAATTCTACTGACTTTGGCACGTTTGCTCAAAGTCAGCCTCATTCTGTTATTATGGGGTAATTCACAGCTAAACAGTAGGGTACTGATTGTGGAAACCAAGATCTCCATCGAACAACTCAAGTCGGGCTCACCCGAAGATGCACTCGCCTCCAGCGGCCCCGGCTGTGAGGAGAAAGAGCCCTATGCCCTGATGGTGCTGGGTGACAGTATGGAACCGGAGTTCAAGGAGGGGGAGGTACTCGTCATTGAGCCTGGCGCTAACTATCACGATGGCTCCTACGTGATCGCCTATCACAACGATGAGTATATCTTCCGCCAACTGCGGGTGGTGAAGGGGCAGTGGTTCCTGACACCGCTCAATCCCAACTACGTCTCGGAGCAGATCGCCGGCCCCGAGGCTATTAAAGGGGTGATTACGCAGAAGAAGATGCCGGGTGGACGGCATAACCGCAAGAATTACGATTGATCGTAGGGCCTGTCAGTGACAGGCCCTATGTTTCGACTCTCGGTAGCACTTGATATAGAACAAGAACGCTACAACTGTATTGCCATAGAATCGTCTGAGCTGCAGAAAAACGGTGGATAAGGGGGAGCAAGATAGAATGGGTTTATGGGCAAAATATCTGCTCCCACGGTTTCTGGTGATTCTCTCCCTTTGTTTCAGCCACTCAGTTAGTGCTACAACCGGTAGTTCTTCCTCATCCCTGACAGATTTTTTTCCGCAAGCATCCGGCGTTGGCGACTACTCGGGTGATCCCCCCAGCGCCCCCGTCTATCAGGCGGGGGAGACGATTGGCTATCTCCTTCATACCATTGATATTGCCCCCATTCCCGCCTATTCCGGCAAACCGATGGATATGCTGGTCGGTATCGACCTGCAGGGGGTAATTCGCGGGGTGAAGGTGATTGAACACCATGAACCGATTCTGCTGGTCGGTATTCCAGAGTCCACCCTGGAGGAGTTTGGCCGCCAGTATGTAGGGCGTCGGGTCGACGAGCACATTCGTGTCGGAGGTAGCGGTGGTGAAGGTGGGAGCGATATCGATGCGGTCTCCGGGGCCACGGTGACCGTTATCGTGATGAACCGGGCGATCATGCGGGCGGCACAGCAGGTGGCGATTAGTCGCGGTATCATCCCCGATCCCGCATTGACCGGTAATGCTGTTCCCCAGTTGCGCAGCGACTACTACGAAAAGCGCAGCTGGCAGCAATTGGTAGAGAGCGGTGCGGTGCAACGGTTGCTGCTGAGTCGTGGTGAGGTCGATAAGTCATTTGCAGGAACTCCTGCACAAGGGAGAGATGAGGCGCCTGCCAGTGAGAAGGGGAGCCCCTTTATTGATCTCTATTTTGCCTACCTGAATGCCCAGACAACCGGTCGCAACCTGTTGGGAGAGGAGGAATATCAGTGGCTGATCTCTGAGCTCAATGAGGGGGAGCACGCCATTGTCGTGCTGGCCGATGGCCTCTACTCCTATCGTGGCTCCGGTTTTGTTCGAGGTGGCATCTTTGACCGTATTCTGGTGCACCAGGGGGAGCGCGAGATCGCCTTTCGTGATTTAGACTACCATCGCCTCGGTGACCTCTATGCCGAGGGGATGCCTCCTCTGGCGGAGCGCTCAATCTTCATCATTCGTGAGGATTATGCCTTTAAGGCCGGTCTCCCCTGGGAGTTGGAACTGCTGATCAAACGCCAGACCACCCCGCTGGAGAGTGTCTTCTCCCGTTTCTCAAAACAATACCGCCTGCCCGTGGAGTACACCTATAAGCAGAGTAGTGTAGAGGGTGATGAGGCGATCTGGCGCGGAGTGTGGCACGACAAGCGTTTCCAGATCGTGGTGCTGGTGAGTGGACTGCTGCTGCTGACGGTTATTATCGTGCTGCAGGATTTGCTGGTGCACTACCCACGCCTGTTGAGTGCACTGCGCAACGGCTTCTTGCTCTATACCCTTCTCTTTATCGGCTGGTATATGCTGGGGCAGATCTCCATCGTCAATGTCTTCACCTTTACCGCCGCGGTGATGAATGGTTTTCAGTGGGAGACCTTCCTCATCGATCCGATTATGTTCATTCTCTGGAGCTTTGTGGCCGCTTCCCTGCTGATGTGGGGGCGTGGTGTCTATTGTGGCTGGCTCTGCCCCTTCGGTGCGCTGCAGAAGCTGGTAAATGAGGTGGCGCTCAAGTTGAAGGTGCCGCAGCTGTTACTACCGCAATTTATCCACGATCGCCTCTGGGGGATCAAATACCTGATCCTGATGGTACTGTTCGCCATCTCACTCGATTCACTGGCCACCGCCGAGCGTTATGCCGAGATTGAGCCGTTTAAAACGGCGATCACGCTGCGCTTTAATCGCGACCTGCCGTTTGCCCTCTATGCGCTCTTATTGGTGGTGATCTCCGCCTTTAACTGCAAATTCTTCTGCAAATATCTCTGTCCGCTCGGCGCGGCGCTGGCGGTGCCCACCAGGCTCAGCCTGGTGAACTGGCTGCGGCGGCGCAAGGAGTGTGGCAACCCCTGCCAGACCTGTGCGGTGGAGTGTGAGATTCAGGCGATCAGCAGTCGTGGCGATATTCAGCTCAATGAGTGCCACTTCTGTCTCGACTGCCAGGTAACTTACTACGATGAGCGGAAGTGTCCACCTCTGGTCAGGGAGGCAAAAAAACGACAACAGGCTACAATGATGGAGGCAGATCATTGAGTAATTGAGCAGGGTGTGTTTAACATGCTCAAACCGATCACAAGAAATCACGCTGAGTGAACAATCAAACCGCAGCTACTGTGGCGGGGGCAATTTACAACGTCAACTGGAGGAAGTTACATGAGTGAAGAACAAGATAACGGCGTAACGCGCCGCAAATTTTTAAGTGCGTCGGCCCTCGCAGGTGTTGCGGGAGTAAGCACAGGTCTGGTCGGCTGCGGTAGTGAGGGCCAAAAGACGGTAACCAAGGAGGTCAAGCCTGCCGGACACGTTGGGCCTGGAGAGCTTGATGAGTACTACGGCTTCTGGAGTGGTGGCCACTCCGGTGAGGTGCGGATCCTGGGGTTGCCCTCCATGCGCGAGTTGATGCGCATCCCCGTGTTCAACGTCGAGAGCGCTACCGGCTGGGGCATCACCAACGAGAGCAAGGAGATCATGGCGCCGGGCGGTGGCCCCTATCTCAATGGTGACGCGCACCACCCGCACATGAGCATGACCGACGGCCGTTATGACGGCAAATATGTCTTCATCAATGACAAGGCCAATACCCGTGTGGCGCGTATCCGCTGCGATGTGATGAAGACCGACAAGATGATCGCCATCCCCAACGTCTCGGCGATCCACGGCCTGCGTGTGCAAAAGGTGCCGCATACCAAGTATGTCTTCTGCAACGCCGAGTTCCGCATCCCGCAACCCAACGACGGGCGTGACCTGACCGACCCGACCAAGTACCGCACCATGTTCAATGCTATTGATGCAGAGAGCATGGAGGTGGCCTGGCAGGTGATAGTCGACGGCAACCTCGACAACACCGATGCCGACTACAAGGGCACCTACGCCTGCTCCACCTGTTACAACTCCGAGGGTGCGGTGGATCTTGCCGGTACCATGCGCAACGAGCGTGACTGGGCCGTGGTATTCAATATTCCACGCATTGAGGCGGCGATCGCCGCGGGTAAGTTCACCACCATCGGTGACTCCAAGGTGCCGGTACTGGACGGTACCCACGGCTCCGAGCTGACCCTCTATATCCCGGTTCCGAAGAGCCCGCACGGCATGAACACCTCGCCTGATGGGGAGTACTTTGTCGCCAACGGCAAGCTCTCACCCACGGTAACGGTGATCTCCATTGCCAAACTGGATGAGTGGTTCGACGGCAAGCTGAAAGACCCGCGTGATACCGTCGTGGCAGAACCGGAGCTGGGCCTGGGTCCGTTACACACTGCCTTCGACGGTCGTGGTAACGCCTATACCACCCTGTTCATCGATAGCCAGATCGCCAAATGGAGTGTCGCCGATGCGATCCGTGCCTATAACGGTGAGAAGGTCGACTACATCAAGCAGAAGCTCGATGTGCAGTATCAACCGGGTCACAACCACACCACCATGGGTGAGACACGCGATGCAGACGGCAAGTATCTGGTCTCGCTGTGTAAATTCTCCAAGGACCGTTTCCTGCCGGTGGGTCCGCTGCACGCGGAGAACGATCAGTTGATCGACATCTCGGGTGAGGAGATGAAGGTGGTACATGACGGTCCCACCTTCGCCGAGCCGCATGATTGCTGTATCGTGCATCGCAGCAAGATGAAGCCGGCAAAGCTGTGGACACGTGACGACCCGATCTTCGCCTCAACCGTGGCGATGGCCAAGGCCGATGGCGTCACCCTGGAGACCGACAACAAGGTGATCCGTGACGGCAACAAGGTGCGGGTCTACATGACCTCGATCGCCCCCAACTTCGGTATGAATGATTTCACCGTCAAACTGGGGGATGAGGTGACGGTGGTCATTACCAACCTCGATCAGGTGGAGGACGTGACTCACGGCTTTGTCATGGTCAACCATGGTGTGTCGATGGAGATCGGTCCGCAGGCAACCGCTTCGGTGACCTTTAAAGCCGATAAACCCGGGGTGCAGTGGTTCTACTGCCACTGGTTCTGTCATGCACTCCATATGGAGATGCGCGGTCGGATGCTGGTAGAGGCCTGATCATTAGCCAAACCCTGTGCGGCGGCAGGTGAAATACCTGCCGCCGCCTTTTTGTGCCATGTATCGATACATCATATCTTTTTTTACGAATTCTCTACTGCTGGGATTGAGTCTCTACGCCTGTCTGTCACAGGCGGAAGTACACACTCTCACCCCGCAGGGATCGTCTCCTGATGTGGTCATTAACAGTGCCGCGGCGGGAGATACGATCCACTTTACTCCCGGGAACTACCGGGTGAATCTCTATCTCGACAAGTCACTAGTGCTCGAAGGGGAGGCAGAAGCCATCCTCAATGGTGGTGGCGATGGAAATGTGATTACCGTCGCTGCCAGCGGTGTTGTGATCCGAAACCTTAAGATCGTCTCATCGGGACATAATCTGACCGAGATGAATGCGGGTATCTTTGTTGAGCGCACTGCCGACAATGTTCTTATTGAGAATAACGAGTTGGATAATAACGCCTTTGGCATCTGGCTCGATGCCAGCAAGGGGGCTCGGGTGATCGGCAACCGTATTCACGGCGAGCCGCATCGCCGCTCACAGGATCGAGGTAACGGGGTACACATGTATGCCACCACCGATGCGCTGGTACGTGGTAATGAGATCTGGGAGACCCGTGACGGGGTCTACATCGACACTAGCAACCACAATACCATCGAGCATAACACCATGCATGACCTGCGTTATGGGGTCCACTACATGTACTCCCATCACAATAAAGTGATTGGCAACCGTACCTATAACACACGTACTGGCTATGCCTTGATGCAATCGAAATATCTGACTGTACTAAACAACCGTTCGGAGGGGGATCGCAACTACGGCATCCTGATGAACTTCATCACCAATAGTGAGATCGCTGATAACCGGGTCATCGATGTACAGGTGGGGGCAGCCTATGTCACTGGTGGTGGCGATATTACCGGCGCAGAGGGCAAGGCGCTGTTTGTCTACAACTCACAGTTTAATCAGATCCATGACAATCTCTTTGCCCGTAGTGACATAGGTATCCACCTTACCGCCGGCTCGGAAGACAATACCCTGTTCGGCAACGCCTTCATGGGGAACCGGGTTCAGGTGAAGTATGTAGCCAATCGACTGCAGGAGTGGTCGCACCAGGGACGGGGCAATTTCTGGAGTGATTACCTCGGCTGGGATCTGAATGCCGATGGGGTTGGCGATAAATATTATGAACCGAATGACGCCGTCGATAAGCTACTGTGGCGATACCCGACGGCCCGTGTGTTGATGAACAGCCCGGCGGTGGAGACGCTGCGCTGGGTACAGGAGCAGTTCCCTGTATTCCGGCCGCAGGGGGTACGCGACTCGCAACCGCTGATGCTCTCTCCGCTGGTTGAGGAGTTAAATGGATGAGTTATGGCACAGTAGCCCCGCTGGTTGAGTTGCAGGGGGTAGAGAAGCGATATGACGGGGTGCACGCCCTGCGAGGGATAGACCTTCGCGTTGAGCCGGGTGAGATTCTGGGGCTGCTGGGACACAATGGGGCAGGCAAGACCACCACCATGAAACTGATCATGGGGGTGTTGCAGGCCACTGCCGGAACGGTACGGCTGTTTGGCCACTCGCCGATTGGGGGGGATGCCGATCAGCTGCGTCGCCACCTGGGCTACCTGCCGGAGAATGTCAGTTTCTATCAGCACCTCAGCGGTCGTGAGGTGCTCGATTACTTTGCCCGCCTGAAGGGGTGCGATCTCAAAGAGAATAGCCGTCTGCTGGAGCGAGTTGGCCTGGGGGATGCTTCGCACCGGCGCGTGGGGACCTATTCTAAGGGGATGCGCCAGCGCCTCGGTCTGGCTCAGGCGGTACTAGGCGCTCCGAGATTGCTGGTGCTGGATGAGCCGACCGCTGGTCTTGACCCCGAGGCGACGGGAGATTTTTACACCATGATCGATGAGGTACGCGAACAGGGGTGTGCGGTACTGCTCTCCTCACATGTGTTGCCGGGCATTGAGCGCCATGTGGATCGGGTGGCGATCCTGGGGAGCGGACGATTGCTGGGGTGTGGTTCGCTGGCTCGGCTCTCCGCAGACGCGGCACTACCCTCGACCATTCGGATTAGTGGCGACTGGGCGGGGGTTGACTGGCAACAGCGGCTGGCAGGTCACCCGGTGGAGTTTCGTCACATCAATGGGCACCGCATGGAGCTGACCATAGGCGGGGAGCGTAAACTGGAGCTCATG
This sequence comes from Chromatiales bacterium, assembly GCA_029879245.1. Classification (GTDB taxonomy): domain Bacteria; phylum Pseudomonadota; class Gammaproteobacteria; order Thiohalomonadales; family Thiohalomonadaceae; genus JAPHSX01. The sequence continues at coordinate 7,556 of JAOUQQ010000039.1, forward strand.
CGTCTGCTGTTGAGTGAATCGGGGATATCGGATATCGAGGTCAGCCAGCCGACACTGAATGACCTTTACGCCTACTACAATCGCAGTGGTGTACAGGAGGTGGCGTCGTGAGGGCGATCTGGATCGTTGCCGCCAAGGAGTTTCGCGACGGCCTGCGCAGTCGCTGGGTCGCTGCCATCGCCCTGGTCTTTGCCGTGCTCGCCATCGGCCTGGCCTACTTCGGTGCCTCCGCCTCGGGGATGGTCGGTTTTACCTCGCTGGCGACAACCATCGTTAGCCTCTCCAGTCTGGCGATCTTTCTTATCCCGCTAATTGCCCTGCTACTCGCCTATGACTCGATCATCGGTGAGGATGAGCAGGGAACGCTGCTACTGCTTCTAACCCATCCGTTAAGACGTTCTCAGCTGCTACTGGGGAAGTTTGTCGGCCACGCCTCAATCATGGCGGTGGCAACGGTACTGGGTTTTGGCGGTGCGGCACTGCTGATCGCCACCATTAGCGGCGGAGCTGATGGTGAGCTGTGGCGCGCCTTTGGCCTCTTCATTATTAGTGCCACGCTGCTCGGCTGGGTCTTTATCGCCATGGCCTATGTGGTGAGCGTAGTGGTTAATGAAAAATCCCGCGCCGCTGGGGTATCACTGCTGCTCTGGTTCTGGTTTGTACTGATCTTCGACCTGCTGCTGCTTGGCGCGATGGTACTCAACAAGAACAGCGCGGGCGGGGAGTGGCTGAGTTACCTGCTGCTGCTCAATCCTACTGACATGTTCCGGCTGGCCAACCTTTCTGGGTTTGAGGCGGCACGCAACTATACTGGCCTCACCTACGTCGCCGGTGGTCCGCTGTTCGACCCGATGATGCTGACTGTGTTTTTGTCGCTCTGGGTGGTGGTGCTGCTGTCGCTGGCGGGATGGTTATTCAATCGACGCAGGGTGTAATCAGCAGACCGTTACTGCGTCGCTATTGTAGTGATTGACTAGAGAATTTATGAGAGTGGAGGGGACGATAATGAAGAGAGTTATCAAGCGAGGTCTGTTGATAATATTCGCCGCGTTTGTTGCTGTGGCCTGTAATGCTGAGAACAATAGTGCGGTGGCTCCGCTATCGACCATTGAGGCGGGTGAGAGTTGTCATGTCTGTGGCATGATCGTGGCCAACTTCCCCGGCCCGAAGGGCCAGACGGCAGTGAAAAACCGAGAGAAGACGCTAAAGTTCTGCTCCACCGCCGATCTCTTTACCTGGCTGCTGCAGCCGGAGACCGGGGCGATTGTGCAGCAGGTCTATGTTCACGACATGGGTGCTGCCGGCTCCTCATGGGAACATCCCAGCGACGCCCACTACGTCGATGTAAAACAGGCGTGGTATGTGGTGGGTGGCGATCAGATGGGGGCGATGGGGGCCACCCTCGCCAGCTTTAAAGAGAAGGGGGCGGCAGAGCACTACATGAAGCAGCATGGTGGTGCGTTGAAAGGTTATGACGAGATTAACCTTGAGTTGATGGCGAATCTCAATAAGCCGACGGCCCACCAGATGCCGATGTCACACGGACACTGAGCTGGCTGGTGGCGGCGCGGCTACTGGTGACTCAGTAGCAGTGCGCCACATAGCTTGTAGAGGATCCTCGCCCCCACATTGGCATCCCACTCACCCTCTCCCGGAGAGACCTCGCAGAGGTCAAAGCCGATGATCTCACGCCCGCTCTTTGCCACTATTTCGAGTAGATAACACGCCTCATCATAGCTGAGACCTCCCGGTACGGGGGTACCGGTACCGGGGCAGTAGGGCGGGTCGAGCGCATCGATATCGAAGGAGATATAGACCCGCTCGGGAAGCTCATCAACGATACTCCGGGCTACTTGGTGGAAGCTCTCGCCATTCGCCTTGCGGGCAAAGAGATCCGCGCCATAGTGTACGGCGATACGCCCGCTGTTGGCCCTGGCGTAGTTTGCCTCGTCACGGGAGTAGTCGCGAATTGCCACCTGAACCAGTTTGGTGACTGACGGATAATTTTCCAGAACGTTGTAGAAGATCGAGGCGTGTGAATGGGTAAAACCTTCGTACGAAACCCGCAGGTCGTGGTGGGCGTCGAGGTGGAGGATGCCGAACTCACTCTCCTCGGCGAGGGCCTGAATGAGCCCCTGTGGTGATGCGTGGTCCCCCCCGACTACGGCGGCCAGTTTGCCCTCCTGGCGGATCGCCTTCGCCTGCTGATAGACGTAGTGATTGAGCTGTTCACTCGCAGCGTTAACCATCGTTGATTCGGTGATGGCAGCCTCATTTCGTTCCAGTGCCTCGATCACCTTCAGCGCCGCCTGGCGCGTCTCGGCATTAAGAGATTCAATCTCACTACTCTGCTCGATAAAGGTGATCCCCGCCCTGTAGGGCTGACCAAAGGCGCTATCCTCCAGGTCCAGCTGATGGCTGGCGCTAATGATCGCCTGGGGGGCCGCACTGGTGCCACCGCCATAGGAGGTGGTCGCCTCCCAGGGCACCGGGATCAACAGTAGTGTTGCCTCAGCGGGGTCGAGAGAGGCGCCGAGGAAACCGGCATCGCTGGCGGGAGGATTTCCCTGCTCCAGCTCATTAATGGTCTGCTGCAGGGTGAGCTGTTGAGGCATTCTATTCATCCTACGAAAAAGGGGGCCAAAGCCCCCGATTGTAGTGCAGTGTACGGTTTATCGGCTACTTCTGAACACTATCGATAACGTAGCTCTTCTCAAAGTAGACGGCATAACCGGGATAGTCCCAGCGGATAATGGGTGGGTCACCAACCGGTGCGTTAATCCCCATCGGTTTACCATAACGCTTCTCGACGTCACTCATGCGCAGACCGCGCTGAGGCATATCAATGACCTTACTGGGTTTCGCCGCAGGACCACTAGTCTCTATCACGGTACCCGTTACCACCTCCACAGATTCACCCTCTTCACTGACCTCAGCGCCATCAGCGATATCTTCATGGACTTTAGCGTCACTATCCTCTGCAGAGGGTTCCTCCGTCGCTGGCTGAGCTGTCTCGTCAGCAGGCTCTTCAGCCAGCGAGGAGCCCTGTGAGTCGTCAACGTCGGCAGATTCTTCTGTGCTCACCTGAACCGGCGGCTCGATAGATGTATCACTCATCTCGCTCTCCATCGCCTCCTGTTCAGCAGCGGCCTCTGCCATTCCAGGATCCATGGTCTCATTCATCGCCTCGGTTTGATCAGTGGCGGCTATCTCTTCGGCTGAGAGCGGAACCGTGGCGAATATGGCTATTACCATAGTGACGCCGATGAGGAGATGTGATCGCATTATCCTGCTCCTTGCTATATCTTGAACTGATATTAACTATTATAACCAACTAATTGAAAGATACGCTATTTTTCCCCTTTTGGTAAATAGCTATGAATAAGTGATCTTTTAAATGATCACAAAATTGAAAATGGCAAACTCTGTACGATTCTGCAGTGTTATGTACGTAGTAAGAGGAAATAACTAAACCAGAGGGCATAATATCAGTAATTTTTATATGGTTTGACATGTAGCACAACTGAGCATAAAATTCTGTGAATAATATAACAAAATTAGAGTCTTATGTACCAAAGGTGGTGTAAATACATAGGTTTATTTCCTATGTCACTCTCTATCACGGCCTCAGCCACCACCGTAGTGGCTGTTCTCCTATCTCTATACTCCCACCCTGGCCACGCACTAACCCTTGCCGAATTTGTAGCTGAGGTGGTCCAAACGAACCCTGAGGTGCTACAGGAAGTCCATCGCCATCGCCAGGTGATGCAAGAGAGGACGATTGCCAACAAAGGGTGGCGCCCCAGCGTTGATTTGCAGGCATCAACGGGGATCTATAGTACTAAATCCCCCGCAACCAACCAGCTAAGAAATGACTACGATAGCACCATGGCTCAGGTTACGGTTACGCAAAACCTGTTCAATGGCTATGATACGACCTACCAAATCGAGCAGAACCGGGCTCGTCTTGAATCGGCCATGTATATGGTCTATGACAAGGCCGATAATTTAGCTCTGGAGGCGGTTAGAGCCTATCTTGAGGCACTCAAACAATTACGACTGTTTGAACTGGCCGTTGCCAATGTTGAGTCCCATGAGCGAGTCTTTGGGCAGATTAGAGAGCGTACGCAATCTGGCGTTGGCTTGCGTTCTGAAGAGGAGCAAACAGCGGGACGTCTCGCCCAGGCGCGTGCAGGAATGTATGCCCAACGTAATAATCTTGAAGATAGTATGACGGTCTTACATCGTTTGCTTGGGCGGTATGTCCATAGTAGTGAACTGCAGGATACAAATCTCCCGAAAAATCTGGGGGGAACACTTGATGAGGCAATAGAGAAGGCGCTAACTAATCACCCGGCCCTTAAACTTTCACATTTAAATATAGATGCCAGTCAGGCCGATTATAAGCGCTCGAACAGTAGTATGTTGCCTCGCGTAGATCTACAGTTACAGGCTCTGATGGGTGATAATCTCAGCGGCTATACTGGACCTACAGATGAGTACAGTGTTGCACTAAATCTCAGATACAACCTCTACAATGGCGGAGCTGATGCGGCTGAGCAGAAGCGACGGATCAGTGCTGTACATGAAAACACCGAATTTGCCAATCAGGTACGCCGCGAAGTGATACAGGCGTTACGTCTCTCCTGGATTGCCAATGAGACGCTGGAAGAGCAGATAAGATATCTGACTGAACACGTTGAGCGCGCCGGCCAGACAAGTAGTGCCTATCAGGAGGAGGTCTTTCTCGGGCATCGTAATTTAATCGACCTTCTTGATGCTAAAAATGAAGAGAATATCGCTATGCGTAGTGAGGTAGAGGCCGAATATACCTTAATGAGTGCTCGTTACCGTATTCATGAGGGGGTCGGTAGTCTATTTGAGAGTATGAATCTGGCAGTCATGGTAGATGAAAAAGGGATGAAGATTATCGAATTGGAGCTTATGCAGGAGGATACGCTACCGACAGTGGCTGACATGGATGGAGACAGTCAGATTAATCGCCAGGATCAATGTGACAACAGCTTGCCCGACGCGAAAATAAACAGATTCGGCTGCGTTGAACGTGAGGTGATTGTCGAAAACTTGAACTTTATTTATGACACTGCTCGGCTAGTAGACGAGTCGAGAAAACGACTTAGACTGGTAATCGCTCGTATTGAGACCATGAATCCTGAGTCAGTAACCATAGTTGCACATGCTGATGCCAAGGGTGAGATCGACTACAACCAGAAACTATCTCAGAGGCGCGCTGAAGCAGTACGACAGCGATTTGTGGAAGCAGGTTTTGACGCGAAGATTCTCACCGCTGATGGACGAGGTGAATCAGAGCCACTTGCCGATAACATGACAGATGAAGGGAGAGCTCAGAATCGGCGTGTGGAGTTTGTCATCATGCGGCCCTATGCCGCCAGAGAAACTGATTGATAGTTGATATGTTGGTAATCTGCAGCAGAGCGCTATAACCATACTATAGCAAGGCCTATTAACCTGGAGGGCTCTCATCATGGCATTAATAGAGGGACTGGATATACTCTAGATTGGATGGGATGGTGTCAGGTTGGTGATTGGTAATGAAATTTGTTGCTGTATTTAAGTATAACTACTGGTGTGGGTTAATTTATAGATTAACAGCGGAGATAACTGGCTAGTCCATGTTACTCGGTCGTAGATTAACAAAGTGTATCTCTGCTGCAGGCATTTTGTTGTTTAGCATATCAGCATTGACAGAACAGTCGCAATATATCCCATTTATCGACAAGGAGTCGCTTGATCGGCTTGAGGCAAGTCATGGTCGTAGTGCACGATATCGTGGCGAGGCACTGAATCGATTAATTGAGAATTACCGTGGTTCAGATGTAACGACAAAATTGATAGAGGTTAATCGATTTTTTAATCAATTTTCCTATCTTGAAGATGCCATATTATGGGGAGAGAATGATTACTGGCAGACGCCTGTGGAGTTTCTCGGGAAAAATAGTGGTGACTGCGAAGATTACGTGATAGCTAAATATTTTACCCTGATCGAGATGGGCGTTGATGAGAAACAGCTTTATCTTACATATGTTAAGGCGGTAAAAGAGAATGCGGCACACATGGTGTTAAGCTATTACGAAACACCCGGAAGTGTTCCACTTATTCTCGATAATTACAATAAGAAGATTCTTGAGGCAACTATTCGTAAGGATCTGATGCCAGTATACAGTTTTAACGGAAGCTCACTATTCCTGTCAGGGAGTGTTGGTTTGGGTAGGGCACTGCCAACAGATAAGGTAAAGAACAGCAAGTGGACAAAATTGCTTGAACGTGTCAAAAGGGCGAAACCATGACTCTGTTTAAACAGATTGCAATAAAGATAGCAGTAATATTTGTGCTGCTTCTTGTGGCACTTATTTACAATAATTTTATGCAGACCACACGTTTCATTCAGGGACAGATGCAAAGTATTGCCCATGATATGGTGACAACCCTGGGGGTAACGATTGCTAACGGAATTGATGTAAATGATAAAGCGGCAATCGATACGCTATTTAACACTATATTTGATAGCGGTTATTACAGTCACATTGAATTGCGCTCAATGGATGGAACGCCAATAGCCATGAAGGAGCGTGATATTGAGGTTTCGGGAGTTCCTCGGTGGTTTCAGAAGGTGGTGTCAATTGAACCTGCTGTGGGAACAACTCAAATTATTAAAGGATGGGTACAGTATGGTGAGCTTCGCCTGATACTGCATCCTGGATATGCATATGCAGAGCTTTACGCTGTATTGACGGGAATGCTTTTCTGGTTTGGCGTGTTAGGTGGAATAAGCTATATCACGCTATGGGTGTTGCTGCGTTGGTTTCTTCAACCACTAAAGCGCGTCCAGGAGCAGGCAGAGGCGATACATGATAATCGCTTTATACGACAGGAAAAATTGCCGCGAACAAAGGAGTTAAGGCAGGTTGTTGTAGCAATGAATAGAATGATTGATAAGGTTGAGGCAATTGTTACCGAACAGGCCGACACCTTGAGGCGATACCATTCGTTGCTTTACGTGGATGATGTGACAAATCTCTCGAATCGTCGTTATCTGTTAATGAGGCTCAAAGAGATACTGCAAGATGAAACCAACTCTATGGGAATGCTGGTATTGATCTCCCTTCAAAATCTGGAGCTGGTACAGCAGCGAGATGGTGGAAGGGTTGTCGATTATATTTTGCGCACTATTGCAGGATTGATAGAGAGTGTTACGCCTTCAAAGGCTACTGCGATGGCGGCCAGATTAAATGATGACCAGTTCGCTATCTACCTGTCATGTGATGAAAATAGGGCTAAAGAATATATTGAAGAAATTTTTTCTGCTTTTAGGGGTGAGTGTGAAGAGAAGGGTGTGGCGTTAAATGCTGGTATTGCATCCATCCAGTCTCAGTCGAATATTGCCGAGATACTCTGGCAGGCAGACTTCGCCCTTAATCAGGCAAAGGCGTGTGGCATCTATCAGTTGCATACATTTCATAGTGATCATGATGAAATTCCGCATGACAAACTACATCTTCGGGAATGGCTGGATGAGGCGCTAAATTCACGGCGTTTCTTTATGGTCGCGCAGAGTATCAAAATGGCTGATGATTCAGTGTTTCATCGTGAACTATTTATAAGATTGCGCAATGATATGGGAGATGTTTTAACTGCCGGTCGTATTATGCCTATAGCAACCTCTCTTGGTATGGAGTCTAGTATTGACAGGGAGGTTTTTCGAATGCTTCTCGGTCTAGATAAGGGCATTGGTCCGATTGCAATTAATCTTTCTGGTAGCGTGCTTAGTAGCACAGAGACTTTGGCTGAATTTGAACAGTTCATGCGCAGCTATAAACAACGCAGCGTAGCGCCGCTGTATATTGAATTTAATCACGTATTTATTTCTCAGAATAAGGAAGTAGTTAACTACATTGCAGAACGAATCCGTCATCATGGCTACTATTTTGGTATTGATAACTTTAATTTCGGTGATGATTTGGAAGTTATTCGAGAATTGCGCCCGAGATATATCAAGATTGCCGCGACAAAACTGTACGACATGACCTCTGATGGAAAGCTGGGTGCATTCCAGTCATTAACTACGCTTGCTGTTAGCCTTGATATACAACTAATAGCAGTGGGTATAGACTCTGCTGAACTTCATCACAGGATAAAGCAACTAGAGAGTGTTGCGTTGCAGGGAAATTACCTCGAGGAGCCACTGGAGCTGTAATGAATCACTCAGTCGAGCCGGTATACGATCCACTGCTTGAATGTCTTGTTCTATTCGCAAGACTATATCATCGTCCAATATCACGAGAGGCTTTGATCGCAGGCCTGCCTATACGGCCGGGGAATTATTCTCCAGAACTGTTTTCCGTGGAAAGCTCAAAAGGGCTCTTCTCTCGTGTTGCGAAACGAGCAGGATTTGCCTCAAGATTGGTTAAATGCGAACTGCCAGATATTTCATCCTTATTGCTCCCCTGTATACTTACGTTAAGAGACCGCCGTGCCTGCATTATTGAGTCTATCGACACAAGAGAAGGTCGTGCAAAAATTATTGTTCCAGAGGTTGGTGAGGGTGAGGAGTGGGTTGAAATTGATGCTCTTCAGAAGGACTACCTTGGCTTTGCCTTTCTTCTTAAACGTGAATATAACACTCAGAGGAAAACACCTGATCTGATTAAATTACGTCAAGGCCACTGGTTTTGGGGTACTCTCTGGCGCTCGCGTCAGATATATGGCAGCGTAATATTGGCATCATTAATGGTCAACGTTTTTGTCCTTGCTACGCCTCTCTTTACAATGAATGTCTATGATAGAGTGGTGCCAAATAATGCACTTGATACACTGTGGGTTCTGGCAGTAGGAGTGGGTTTGGTCTATCTGTTTGATACTGTATTTCGATTTATACGTACACATTTACTTGAAATTGCAGGGCGCAAGAGCGACGTTATTCTTTCGTCAATATTATTTGAGCAGTCACTGAATCTTAGAATGGAAGTGCAGCCACCCAGTGTGGGTATATTTGCCAATACTTTGCGAGAATTCGAGTCGATACGAAATTTTCTCACGGCAGCGACGCTTACAGCTCTCGTTGATTTACCTTTTGCAGTAATCTTTCTTCTGGTGATTCTTTATATTGGCGGCGGCATGGTGGTGATTCCTGTCGTCATCATCCTTTTGCTATTGGTTTATGGCTACTTTATGGTCAAGCCGCTCAAGGAAAGTATTGAAAGCACTTATCAGGCGCAGGCTACTAAACATGCGTTGTTGATTGAGAATCTCACGGTTATTCAGACTATCAAAGCACTTGGACGTCACAATCACGCGCAGTGGGAGTGGGAGGAGGCTAGTGGTGATATCGCGCGAAAATCTATTCGCACCAATAACATTTCAAGTTCAATAGGTGTTGTCACCAACCTGTTTGTTCAACTGGCAACTGTCGCTTTAATAATTTCTGGCGTATACATGATTAAGGAGCAGGAGCTAAGCCTTGGTGGACTTATTGCTGTCATGATACTTGCATCGCGCGCCATTAGCCCGATGGGGCAGGTGGCATCACTCATTGCAAGTTTTGAGCAGACAAGAACTGCCTTTAAGTCATTAGATGATCTGATGGGACTGGATGTGGAGAGGGCTGACGACAAAAACTTTGTTCAGCGGAAAACGCTAGATGGCAAAATAGAGATGCGTAATCTCTGTTTTTCCTATCCTAATAGTGAGGGTGACACACTTAATGGTATCAATCTTAAAATCAAACAGGGTGAGCGGGTAGGGATAATTGGCAAGGTTGGTTCCGGGAAAAGTACTATTGGTAAACTGTTACTTAATTTATATCATCCTACAGAAGGTTCCTTACTTGTAGACGGTATTGATATTAAGCAAATCAATCCGGTAGATCTGCGCCGTAATGTTGCCTATGTTTCACAGGATGTAGAGCTTTTGCGTGGCACTGTTCGAGAGAATATCCTGTATAAGGATCCGCAGGCAGATGATGAGCAGTTATTAGAGGCTGCACACATTGGTGCAATTGAGCTTTTCATTAATCGTCATCCGAGTGGCTATGACATGCCGATAGGGGAGCAGGGAGCGGGCCTCTCTGGAGGTCAGCGTCAGTCTGTTGCTATTGCACGAGCGGTATTGAAGAGACCTCCCATAGTTGTGCTTGATGAACCAACCAGTAGTATGGATAACACTACTGAATCACTGATACGTCGTCGTTTGCAATCTTTTGTTGATGGTAGGACATTGATTTTGATTACCCATAAAACCTCAATGCTTGATCTGGTAGATCGACTTATTGTCCTTGATGAGGGGCGCATTGTATTAGATGGTGCTAAAGCTGAAGTCATCGGCAAGTTGCAGAGTAATGACAATGCCAGGTAATGGTTTTATTGACAGGCTCACTCAACGTCTCTCGCGTTTTAAACAGATGACGGGAGCGAGTGACGATATCCTCTCTTCCTCTACTCGTTACAGTGATCAAGACATTGCTTACATGCAAAGCCTTGCGGCGGCCGTGGTGCAGCGTGAACCGAAATTTATGCGTCTCGTTCTTGGGCTCTCTGTACTGGTATTGCTGATGTTTGTTATCGGAATGGGGATCTTTGAACTCGACATTACAGTTAGGGGTGATGGTAAGGTTATACCATCACAGCAGATACAGCATATACAGAGTCTTGAAGGGGGTATAGTCTCAGAAATACTGGTTAAAGAGGGTGAGCAGGTTATGGTAAATGCGCCGCTTATGCGAATCAGTGATATTACCTTTTCAAGCTCATTTGAGGAAAATCGTCAACGTTACCTTATGTTAAACGCAAAAATAGCGCGTCTGCGTGCTGAATCTGGTGAATCTGATTTTGTTGACAATTCAGAGGTGTTAGAGCAGAAACCAGAACTAATGAGCGCTGAGCGTAGTCTCTATGAGACACACAAACGTCAATTTGAACAGGGACAACAGATATTAGAAGAGCAGGTGTTACAGGCTGAAAGTGAATTGACTGAACTTGAGGCGCGTAAGAAGCAACTGGGGCGCAGCGTTGATCTGATTCAGCAGGAGATCGATATTAAAAAGCCATTGGTCAAAAAGCAGCTGGTCAGTGAGGTTGAGTATCTGCAGCTTAAGAGACAGGCATCTGAGCTTGATGGTGAGTTGGAGGGTGTGAGTCTGGCAATTCCTCGTCTAAATTCACGTATCTCCGAGGCGCGTCGCAAGCTTGAAGAGTCGAAACTTAATTTTCAGAATGATGCAAAACTTGAGTTAAGTGAGGCTTTGGGTGAAGTAGCGCAACTCACTGAAACACAGATGGCCTTGAGTGATCGTGTGCGTCGTACGCTATTGCGCTCTCCTGTTTCTGGCACAGTTAAGCGTATCTATAATAATACAATTGGTGGCGTAATTAGGCCGGGTAGTGACGTTGTCGAAGTTGTACCCAATGAGGATGCATTACTGGTCGAGGCTCGTATAAAACCATCTGATATAGCCAATATCTCAGTTGGACAGAAAGCCAGAGTGATTTTTAGCGCATACGACTTTGCAATATACGGTAGTTTGAGTGGGGTGGTTCATTTTATAAGTGCTGATACAATTACCAATGAGAGAGATGAGACCTACTATGTCGTCAGGATACTGCCTGAGCGAGACTATCTTGGTAGTGCAATTAATTCTCTACCCATCAAGGTTGGTATGACTACGCAGGTAGACGTGTTGACGGGTAAACGAACGATATTGCGGTACCTTTTAAAGCCGATAACTCGCGGATTGCACAATGCTATGCAGGAGCAGTAGTCTGGGGTTTTCCATAAATGGTTAACATTCCAAGTGGCTTTATCAGTGTCATCTCAAGATCGAGATCTTACAATAGACACATAAGTTCTATACTTGGTGAGAGAGAGTATCAACTTTATGAAAGCGTCTCGCCGGTATTTATATCAAAGCTTCAGGCGGGTGACATTGTATTGCTACATGCCTCAAGTCTGCATAAATCTGCACCAGACTTCATTGTGCGAATATTGAGTGCTCAACCGGAAGTCTATATCGGTATAGCCTCAGACATTCCTACTATTGAAGATCTGCTGCGGTTTAGTCGTTTATCAGTTAAGGCCTATTTTAATAGCTACATGGCAGCCGTTCACTATGAGCATATGTTGGCGCTACTTAAGCAGGGGTTAAACTGGTTCGCGCCACAGTTACAGGGGCAAATGATAGATTTTCTTCAGCACATGTTTTTAGATGATGTGGCGAAGCTCGATCTCGGTTTGCTCACATCACGTGAGAAGCAGATAGGTGAGGCGGTAAGTAAAGGGATGAGCAATAAGGCGATAGCCTCACATTTCGGTATCACGGAGCGGACCGTAAAGGCTCATTTGACAAATATCTATGCCAAACTTGGGGTAAACAATCGCTCAGAGCTAATGCGGCGCCTCCTTTCTTCCCAACAAACGTAACAGATATCGCTTTATCTGAGCCGGAATTATCAGGGCACTCAAATAAAGCTTACTGTTATATCAGTGTCAATCCGAATGGTTGCTCCTCCGCTATTGGTGTAGATGTTATAGGTATATACGCCATCAGTTGCCGGTGTTGGGATTGTATTCCAGGTCCCGCTGACATTGTTTTGTAAAGTAACAGTATCAACAGCCTCTCCTAGAATGGTCAATTGATTGTTGGCATCGGTAGAGTTGAATACATCGTCGTATGTGATGGTTAGTGCGTCACCGCTACCCTGTTGCAGATCAATCGTCTCAATATTACTTAGAAGACTAAAATCCAGTGTCACCGCTGCAGGAACGATAAGAGTGTCACTTCCACTTCCACCGTCATGCATGGTGTTATTGGCATCAAAATAGAGTGTATCGCTACCGGCACCCCCGTACAGGGCGTCGCTGCCAGTGCCTCCATCAAGCACATCATTGCCATCACTACCATTGAGTGTATCGTTGCCAGAGCCTCCACTAATATAATCGTTGCCAATGCTTCCCGTATGTGTTGAGTTTTCAGAGCCACCGATAATGGTCAATGCTGTACTTGTGCCATCACTTATCTCCATGGTTAGTGTTGGCAGATAGGTGATGGCCACAGGCGCATCGGTTACCATAAATATTTTATCGGTACCGCTAGTTGTTGTGGCGGTATTTAACAGGGTGGTATAACTGCTTAAATCATAAATACCACCAACGGGTGCTATTTCAGTATAGCTCCCATCAGCATTAACTATGCTGATAGTGGTGTTTGCTGGCAGATCGCTCAGGCTCAGGCCGGTAATGGTCTCTGTGGTGCCAACGGTATCCTGTACAACGGCCCAGATATCTATCGGATAGCTGTAGCTGGTCATCCCACTCTGTGATGGGTCCATGGCTATATATTCGATCTGGAAACCATCATTATTCTGATTGTAGGTGTTAGTTGTATCCTGTGAAATTGCCAGGCCTGCCATGTCTGTATCGATTGAATAGGTGACACTGGCACTGGTATTGC
>JAOUQQ010000005.1 GCA_029879245.1 Chromatiales bacterium
ATGGCGAAAATGAAAACATTAATTGCCAGCGAAACCAGCTCCGCTACTGACCAGAAAAAGAGGGTAGCAACTGGAACCCCCTTGCCCCGCAACAACAGGATAATGGCCAATGAGAAGAGTTGCAGCATCAACATCAGCACAATAGAGGCCACATCGATCCCCCCTATGCCGGGGATAATGCGGCGTAGTGGCCTCAATGGCGGATTGGTTGCCTTGACGACAAACTGTGAGACCGGGTTGTAGAAATCGGCCCGAACCCACTGCAGCAACAGCCGCACCATAATGAGGATGATATAGATCCCAACAATGGTGTTGATGATGAACTCAATCGGATTGAGAAAATAGCTGTTCGGCATCACTCTGCTCCCAACTCTTCTGCCAGCTCCTGCGCCCGATCACGGGCACCTGTGAGGGCCCTCTCGAACAGTCCGCGGATATCCCCATCCTCCAGGATCCCAATTGCACGCTCGGTGGTGCCGCCGGGTGAGGTGACGCGTCGACGTAGCTCGGCACTCGACTCACAGCTCTCCAGTGCCATCTTGGCGGCGCCGAATGCGGTCTGCAGTGCCAGCATACGACTCGCCTCATCACTGATACCCAGCTTACGACCCGCCTCCTCCAGTGCCTCGATCACCAGGAAGATATAGGCCGGCCCACTGCCGGAGAGGGCGGTCACCGCATCCATTAGTGCCTCATTCTCCAGCCACTGGGTTAGGCCAACGGCACGCATAATGCGCTCGGCAACTTCACGCTGCCCCTCATCCACCAGGGTATTGGCATAAAGGCCGGTGGCCCCGCACTGCACCAGTGCGGGGGTATTGGGCATGGTACGAACGATGGCGTTGCCGTCACCCAGCCAACGGTCGATATCACTGATACGGATCCCAGCCACCACCGAAATCAGCAGTGGACGACGCGCTCTCACCCCCTCGGCAAGCCCCTGACACACCTCGCGTAGCACCTGCGGTTTGACCGCCAGTACAATGACATCAGCCTCATCTACCAACCGGCCATTATCCTCCGCCAGCTGCACCGAAAACTGCCGCTGTAGCGCAGCAGCGCGCTCACTGTCAGGCTCATACACGCGAAGCTGTGATGGGGTGGTACCATCGGCGATAAGGCCACCAATCAGGCTAGCGGCCATATTGCCACCACCGATAAAACCAATTTTCATATGTTGCATAACTCTCTACTCTTGCTCTGTTATGTGAGGGAAGTCACATTTTGCCCACTCTCTAAAGATTAACTGATTGCTATACCTTAATGGTAATTATTGTCCCATGCTCTCGCGTGGACCAAAAAGGGCTGTACCTATTCTGACAATGGTGGCCCCTTCAGCGATGGCACTTCCCAGATCATCCGTCATACCCATCGAGAGCGTATCCAGCTTAAGTCCACTACGGTTGAGCTGTTCCAGCGCCTCTCGTAGCAGGCGGAAGGGGATCCGTTGCTGCTCCGGATCGCCACTGGGTGCTGGGATCGCCATCAAGCCACGCAGTTTAACGTTTGGCAGTGCGGTAACCTCTGCGGCCAGTTGCGGCAGCTCATCCAGGCTGCAGCCCGATTTACTCGCCTCGTTACTCACGTTAACCTGCAGACAGATATTGAGCGGCGCCCTTTGCGCTGGACGTTGTTCGCTGAGGCGCCGGGCAATTTTCACTCGCTCGACACTGTGCACCCAGTCGAAACGGGTAGCGATATCGCGGGTTTTGTTTGATTGTATAGGGCCGATGAAATGCCACTCAATGGGATAGTCGGCAAGGGCCTCTATCTTCTCTAAGGCCTCCTGCAGGTAATTTTCGCCAAATCGATGTTGGCCCAGATGATAGAGTTCTAGGACTTCTGCGGCAGAACGGGTCTTGCTAACCGCCAGGAGCTGTGTGGCATCCGCAGCACGATGGCTGAGCGCCAGCGCCCTGGCAATCTGGCTCTGTACCTGCTGCAATCGCTTCTCGGGTGATGTGGTGCGAGTGTTTGAGTTGTCTGTCATGGCCTGACGGTATACCTTATCCTTACTGGAACGAGTCTTAGCACGAATATAGTAACGAAGAATTTGAGGACATAGTCAATGGATATCACAGAACTGCTCGCCTTCGGCGTGAAAAACGGCGCCTCTGACCTCCATCTCTCTGCAGGTATGCCGCCGATGATCCGCGTTGATGGTGATGTACGCCGTATCAACGTGCCGGCTATGGATCACTCCACCGTTCATGGGCTTATCTACGACATCATGAACGATAAGCAGCGCAAGGATTTCGAGGAGTACTTTGAAACCGATTTCTCATTTGAGATCAAAGGATTGGCACGTTTTCGCGTTAACGCATTCAACCACAATAGAGGGGCCGGTGCGGTACTGCGTACTATCCCCTCCAAGATCCTCAGTCTTGAGGATTTAAATTGCCCTCCCATATTTAAGGAAATATCCGATAACCCACGTGGACTTGCACTGGTCACCGGGCCAACCGGTTCTGGCAAGTCGACCACTCTGGCCGGGATGATCAACTACATAAATGAAACCAAGCATGGGCACATCCTGACCCTGGAAGACCCTATAGAATTTGTGCACGAGCCTAAGAAGTGCCTGATCAACCAGCGTGAGATCCACCGTGACACCCTAGGCTTTAATGAGGCGCTGCGCTCAGCGCTTCGTGAGGACCCTGATATCATTCTGGTCGGTGAGATGCGTGATCTGGAGACGATTCGACTGGCACTGGAGGCGGCCGAGACCGGTCACATGGTATTTGGTACCCTCCACACCAGCTCGGCAGCCAAGACCATCGACCGTATCGTAGACGTTTTTCCTGCCGCCGAAAAAGATATGGTGCGCTCCATGCTCTCCGAATCACTGCGTGCGGTAATCTCGCAAACGCTACTTAAAAAAGTTGGCGGTGGTCGTGTCGCGGCACACGAGATCATGATCGGTATGCCGGCGATTCGTAACCTGATCCGCGAAAACAAGATCGCGCAGATGTATTCCGCTATTCAGACCGGTCAGGCCTACGGCATGCAGACTTTGGATCAGAACCTGCAACAGCTACTTGCAAAGGGTGTCATCAGCAAACAGGACGCCCGTTCCAAGGCCGCCAATAAAGACACCTTTAATTAATTGTATTGACACCTGCTCGGGGAGATTACGAGGATGGATTTTGATCAGTTGCTCAAACTGATGGTGCACAAGAACGGCTCTGACCTGTTCATCACCGCTGGCATACCGCCGAGCATGAAGATAAACGGCAAGATCATGCCTGTCTCCAAGGGGAGTCTCACCCCGGATCAGGCGCGTCAGATCGTCTTCGGCATTATGAACGACTCCCAGCGCCAGGAGTTTGAGGATACACGCGAGTGTAATTTTGCCCTGAGTCGTTCCGGCATAGGCCGTTTCCGTGTCAATGTCTTTATGCAGCGCAATCAAGTCGGCATGGTACTGCGTAAGATCGAAACCCAGATCCCCACATTTGAGGATCTCAGACTCCCTGATACCCTGCGTGAACTGGCAATGACCAAGCGCGGCATCATCCTCTTTGTTGGTGGCACCGGTACCGGTAAGTCAACTTCGCTCGCCTCAATGGTCGACTTTCGCAACACCAACAGCCATGGCCACATTATCACCATCGAAGACCCCATTGAATATGTTCACCAGCACAAGGGGTGTATCGTTACCCAGCGCGAGGTCGGTATCGACACTCGCACCTTCGATGATGCCCTGGTCAATACCCTGCGTCAGGCACCCGATGTCATTCTAATCGGTGAAATTCGCCACCCGGAGACGATGGACCACGCCATCGCCTTCGCCGAGACCGGCCACCTCTGTCTCGCCACCCTGCACGCCAATAACGCCAACCAGGCGCTCGACCGTATCATCAACTTCTTCCCTGAGGAGCGCAGACCGCAGCTGCTGATGGACCTCTCGCTCAACCTCAAGGCGGTAATCTCACAGCGCCTGATTCCGACCGTTGATGGGCAGGGGCGGCGTGCCGCCATTGAGATCCTGATCAATACACCGCTGATGTCTGACCTTATCCTCAAGGGCGAGGTACATGAGATTAAGACCTTGATGAAGAAGTCCGGTGAGGCCGGGATGAAGACCTTTGACCAGGCACTGTATGAGCTCTTCAAGGAGGGTGCCATTACCGAGGAGGAGGCGCTGCGTAATGCCGACTCACCCAACGAGGTGCGTCTGCTGATCAAACTGGGGGATGGCGATGATGAGGGGGGCAGTGCCAGTGAGCTTGGTTCATCACTCTCCGGTTTGACGCTGGATGGTGCTAATGAGAATGACCCAGGCCGGATGCGTTAACCTTCTCCTACCAGAGGATCTCTAATCAGGGGCGATATTCAGATCGCCCCTTTCTCATTCCACATGTCGATTCATATTGCGAATAGTATTGCTGATGTTGACAGGCAACAGTGGAATCAGTTGCTGGGGGTTGCAGAGTCACCTTTTTTACGTCACGAATTTTTGTACGCCCTGGAGAGGTATGAGTGCGCCACGCCCAAATGGGGGTGGCACCCACGCCATCTGCTACTGCGAGGGGAGGGGGGCGAATTACTGGGTGCCGTTCCCCTCTACCTAAAGGATAACTCCTATGGTGAATTTGTCTTCGACTGGAGCTGGGCAGACGCCTATTCCCGAGCAGGCCTCAACTACTATCCAAAATTACTCAGTGGTATCCCCTACACACCAGCGACGGGTGTACGCCTTCTGGTTTCTGCCACTACCGACTCTAATCCCGACATCATCAGAAAAACGTTAGTATCCGCCCTGCTAGACTATGCACGTGAGCAGGGCGTCTCCTCGCTCCATATCAATTTTACCAACGAGGTTGATACGCATACGCTACAGTCTCAGGGCCTACTGCGTCGCACCGGAACCCAGTTTCACTGGTTTAATCAGGGTTATCGCAACTTTGACGATTTTCTCTTCACCCTCACCGCCAGTAAACGTAAAAAGGTTAAGCGCGAACGCCGTCGCGTTGCCGAGCAGGGGATCGAGATTGAGATTCTGGACGGCCACCAGGCCAGCGAGGCTCACTGGCACACCTTTACCCGCTTCTACCTCGCCACCTTTGATAAGCATTGGGGATACGCCACCCTCAATGAACCCTTTTTCCGCCACCTTGGCAAAACGATCCCTGAGAATATTGTTTTAGTGATGGCGAGACACTCGGGTGAGTATGTTGCCGCAGCTCTCTCATTTCGCTCTAACGATACCCTCTATGGCCGCCACTGGGGCTGTACGGAAGAGTTTCACAGCCTCCACTTCGAACTCTGCTACTATCAGGGTATCGAGTACGCCATTGCCCATGGACTTAAACGTTTTGAACCGGGGGCGCAGGGGGAACATAAGGTCGGGCGGGGTTTTTTGCCGACTCCCACCTGGTCTGCCCACTGGCTGGCAGACCCGATGTTTGCCCGAACGATTGAGGGCTATCTTGCACACGAACATGAGGCCATGCTGAGCTATATGGAAGAGCTAAAGAGCCACCTTCCTTACAAACACGATGACAGTTAGCATACATAATCAAGATGGACCATTCTGGCTGGAGCCGGATAGCGATCCAGCCCACTTTCCTGACCCTGGCTACGCCCTGGAAGAACCAAATGGCCTGCTTGCACTAGGTGGTGACCTCTCGCCCGCACGCCTGCTCAACGCCTACCGTCAGGGGATCTTCCCCTGGTACAGCGAGGGTGAACCGATCCTCTGGTGGAGCCCCGATCCACGCATGGTGCTTCTTCCAGAGCAGTTGAAGGTTTCACGTAGCCTGCATAAAACTCTGCGCAAGGGGGAGTTTCGTGTCACCCTCGATAGCTCTTTCTCTCAGGTTATAGCGGCGTGTAGTGAATCACGCACCAGTAAGGACGGCACACAGAGCGGTACCTGGATCACAGACGAGATGATGCAGGCCTATATCACCCTCCACCGTATCGGTTTTGCTCACTCGGTAGAGGTGTGGCATAACGATGAGCTGGTTGGTGGGCTCTATGGTGTGAGTATGGGCAGGGTCTTTTATGGTGAGTCGATGTTCAGCCGGCAAAGCGATGCCTCCAAGGTCGGTTTCGTCCATCTGGTTTATCAACTCAAGGCCTGGGGATTTGCCCTGATCGACTGTCAGGTACACACTGACCACCTCGCCAGCCTGGGTGCCCGTGATATACCACGTGATGATTTTCTACACCTGTTAGACAACCACTGTGATCCTTTCGAGATCCATCAGGGTACATGGCAACTTGACGCCTCCATCTCCGTAGGACTGCTTCGTGACTGACCTTTCCGGCATCCATAACGAACTGAAGTTCTACATCACCGCCCCCCATGACTGTAGCTATCTGGGGGATAGACTGGCGGTCACCCTGTTTGCTGATCCCGAGCGCAAGCTTGATGCCACCACCATCTCTACCCTGCATGAGATGGGTTTTCGCCGCAGCGGATGTCTATTTTACACCCCTCGCTGCCCCGAATGCCGCGCCTGCATCCCAACCCGCATAGCCGTTAATGAATTCCGTCCCGATCGCAGTCAGCGCCGCAATCTCAAACTCAACAGTGATCTTGAGATACGTGTTATTGAGCCCCGCTTTAGCGATGCCCATATAGATCTCTATCGACGCTATGTGCGTGCTCGTCACCCGGGAGACTCGATGGATGTGGAGGAGCGTGAACAGATTGAACGCTTCTTTGTCTGTGACTGGGCAGAGATCCAGTTGATGGAATTTTTAAAAGATGGGAGAACAATCGCCGTCTCGGTCATCGACCTTCTACATAGTGGTCTTTCAGCCGTCTACACCTTCTTTGATCCTGACGAGGCCAGACGCGCCCCCGGAGTCTTTGCAGTACAGTGCATGATCGAAGAGGCGAAACGACGCCATCTTCCCTATCTCTATCTGGGCTATCTTATCCACAAATGCCCCAAGATGGCCTATAAATCACGTTACCAACCTCTTCAGGAATTTCATACGGGTAGTTGGCTTAATCTCAAAAAGTAATCACTCACTCCCTTGAATTACGGCAGCAGAATCCCCATTAATAATCGTGACACAGGTCACAGGATCTGAACTTTTACAGTAAAAGCCATCTAAATTACTGGAAAAAGGGCAATCCTGTCCGATACTCAATGCAAGGGGAATCGACCCCGCTACGGGAGGAGCCACACCATGTTGAGCTTTATCTACCGGTTAGCACGCGACTTCGAAAAAGAGCATGGGATTCATCCCAATCTGCTCTATCTGAACCCCACCCACCTGCAGTTTCTGCGCGAGCAGCTCGATAACGAAGAGCAGCTCGACAATATTGTGAAACTGCTGGGGATGGAGATCATGATAACCAAAGAGGTGATTCATCCCCACGTAGTGTGGACCCACCTCCCCAGCCAGCGCCAGGCGATGTAGTCCGTCTCAACCTCCCGCCACGCACACCGCGCGTGCCGCGCGGCTGTGCATTACACTTTGATAAATTACGTAAAATAGTGCATTATTGCGCGCTAAATTTGGGGTAGTGGCGAAAAACCCCACGCAGATCTGTAACCAGTGAGTTGACTCAAACATTATGGCCAAAGAAGAAGGCATTGAAATGGAAGGGACGGTCGTAGAGACCCTTCCCAACACCACATTCCGGGTAGAGCTGGAAAATGGTCACGTGGTGACTGCACACATCTCCGGCAAGATGCGGAAGCACTACATCCGTATCCTCACCGGCGACAAGGTGACGGTACAGCTAACCCCCTACGATCTTACCAAAGGCCGCATCACCTTCCGCGCCCGATAACAAAGGCATAGACGACACAAATAAAAACGCCCGGTTCAACACCGGGCGTTTTCGTTTCAGGGTGTTCCGTTAACGGTCAGTGCGTAACCGCCTCTCTATCCCGATTGCTCTCAAACTCGAAGGTCAGTTCGCCATTCTCGGCACTTACCAGCACATAGCCACCGCCCTCCAGGGCACCGAAGAGTAACTCCTCAGCGAGCGGTTTCTTGATCTGTTCCTTAATCACCCGCGCCATCGGCCGTGCCCCCATGGTCGGCTCATACCCATGCTCCGCCAGCCATGCCCGCGCGGCGCCATCCACCTCGATGGTGACCCCCTTCTCCTCCAGCTGCGTCTCCAGCTCCATGAGGAACTTGTCGACCACGCTGCCGATCACCTCACTACTGAGGGAGGCGAACTGGATGATCGCATCGAGACGGTTACGGAACTCCGGGGTAAAGTGGCGATTGATCACCTCCAGACTGTCACTTGAGTGATCCTGCTCGGTAAAGCCGATGGAGCGACGCGCCAGCTGATCCGCCCCCAGATTGGTGGTCATCACAATAATGACGTTGCGGAAATCCGCCTTACGCCCGTTGTTATCGGTGAGGGTGCCGTGGTCCATCACCTGCAGCAGCAGGTTGAAGACCTCGGGGTGTGCCTTCTCGATCTCATCAAGCAGCAGCACCGCGTGAGGGTGTTTGTTGATCGCCTCGGTCAGCAGGCCCCCCTGGTCGTAACCTACATAACCGGGCGGGGCACCGATCAGACGGGATACCGTGTGGCGCTCCATATACTCCGACATATCGAAGCGAATCAGTTCAATCCCCATACTCTTGGAGAGCTGACGAGTCACCTCTGTTTTACCCACACCGGTAGGGCCGGCGAAGAGGAAGGAGCCGATCGGCCGCTGCTCGTTGCCGAGACCGGAGCGGGCCATCTTGATCGCGGTGGAGAGCACCTCAATCGCCTCATCCTGACCGTAGATCATCAGCTTCAGGTCGCGCTCCAGGTTGCGCAGGCTCTCCTTGTCGGAGGTGGAGACGCTCTTCGGTGGAATACGCGCCATCTTCGCCACCACCTCTTCGATCTCCTTCACGCCGATGGTCTTCTTGCGTTTGGAGGGGGCAAGTAGACGCTGTCGGGCACCCGCTTCGTCGATCACATCAATCGCCTTGTCAGGCAGCTGCCGTTCGTTGATGTATCGCTCGGCCAGCTCCGCTGCCTCTTTCAGCGCGGGGCGGGTGTACTTCACATTATGGTGCTCCTCGAAACGCGACTTCAGCCCCTCGAGGATCTGGATGGTCTCAGCTACCGTTGGCTCCGGCACATCGATCTTCTGGAAACGACGTGCAAGCGCGTGATCCTTCTCAAAGATACCGCGGTACTCCTGATAGGTAGTGGAGCCGATACACTTGAGATCACCCGAGGCGAGCACCGGTTTGACCAGGTTGGAGGCATCCATCGCACCGCCAGAGGCGGCGCCGGCACCAATAATGGTATGGATCTCATCGATAAACAGCACCGCCCCCTTCTCGCGCTTGAGCTGGGCCAGTACCGCCTTGAGGCGTTTCTCAAAGTCGCCACGATATTTGGTACCGGCAAGCAGGGCACCGAGGTCGAGGGAGTAGATAGTGCTTTCGGCCAGCACCTCAGGTACATCACCCTCAACGATCCGTTTCGCCAGTCCCTCCGCCAGGGCGGTCTTACCGACACCCGCCTCGCCGACGAAGAGCGGGTTATTCTTGCGCCGACGGCACAGCACCTGCACCGTGCGCTCAATTTCATCTTTACGACCAATCAGCGGGTCGATACGCCCCCGCCGTGCCATCTCATTAAGGTTGGTGGCGTAACTCTCCAGCGCAGTCGCTTCTTCCGGTGCACCTTCTCCACTCCTGGTGCTCTCCTCATCCTGTTCGCCCTCCTTGCTCACACCATGGGCAATGTAGTTGACCACATCAAGGCGGGTAACATCCTGCTTGTTGAGAAAGTAGACTGCCTGCGACTCCTTCTCATTAAAGATCGCCACCAGTGCATTCGCGCCCGTCGCCTCACCCTGTTCTGAAGACTGAACCTGAAATACCGCGCGCTGGATCACTCGCTGAAAACCGAGTGTCGGCTGCGTCTCTGTCTCTCCATCATCGGGTAGTTGCGGGATGTTGTTGTCGATAAAGTCACTCAGCTCCATGCGCAGTTTATCGATGTCGGCACCGCAGGCAGTGAGGATCGGGTTAGCACTGGGGTTATCGAGCAGTGCGAGTAGCAGATGCTCCACCGTCATGAACTCATGATGCCGCTCCCTGGCCTGCTTATAGGCGTGGTTAAGGGTGTATTCGAGCTCTTTGCTTAACATTGGCCACCTCGTTTGGGCTACTCAGCCTCCATCGTACATAACAATGGGTGTTGGTGCTTACGTGCGTAAACGTTTACCTGTGTCACCTTGCTCTCCGCAATATCGCGAGTGTAGGTGCCACACACCCCTCGCCCTTCGGTATGCACGGCTAGCATCACCTGCGTTGCCGTGTACCGCTCCATGGAAAAAAACTTCTCCAGAATATGTACCACGAAATCCATTGGTGTAAAGTCATCATTCAACAATAGCACCTTGTACATGGGCGGTGGCTTCAGTTCAGGCTTACTCTCCTCAACCGCAAGACCACGATCATCACCATGATGCTCCTTTTCACTCCCTCCCATATTCATGGGTCTAGTACCACACCTGCTCATAACTTCACTTACCTAACTCTATGATGGCGTTTTTCAATATCCCAAGCCTATTACTTGACTATTTTAGTAAGATGTTGATAAATAATACAGTACCATCATACCATTATGGTGTAGCAGACTAGAGATCGAGATTCTGGAACCGGATATTCAAATATGGCAACTGGCGTAGTGAAATGGTTCAACAATGACAAAGGCTTCGGCTTCGTCCTGATGGATGACGAGGATCAGAGTGAAGTCTTCGTCCACCATAGCGCCATCGATATGGAGGGTTTCAAGACCCTTAAACATGGTCAGCGGGTCGAGTTCTCCCTCTACTACGGTCCCAAGGGGCTGACCGCCTCCTACCTCAAGCAGCTCCGTGGTAGCGATGGCGAGGTGATGATGGAGGATGGTGCCGCTCCCACCCCCTGCCATTAATTCCCTCCTGGCGCGAGATTTGCGCAATAATCGCCTTACCGCCATCGATCTTTGTTACTCCTCATGCCAAGAATCATTCTGGTCAACAAACCCTACGACGTGCTCTGCCAGTTTACCGACAGCGAGGGTCGCGCCACCCTCGCAGACTATATCAATCTGAAGGGGTTCTACCCGGCGGGGCGGCTGGATCGTGACAGTGAGGGGCTGGTGGTATTGAGCGAACAGGGCGAACTGCAGCACCAGATCGCCCACCCGAAGAACAAGATGGCGAAGCACTATTGGGTTCAGGTGGAGGGTGAGCCGGACGAGACGGCCCTGCAGTTGCTGCGAAGAGGGGTTGAACTGAAGGATGGCAAAACCCTCCCCGCCGAGGCGCGTCTCATCGATGAGCCGCTCGGGCTGTGGCCGCGCAATCCGCCGATCCGTGTTCGTCAGTCGATACCCGACTGCTGGATCGAGCTTACCATCCGCGAGGGGCGCAACCGCCAGGTGCGTCGGATGACCGCCGCGGTCGGCTATCCGACCCTGCGCCTCATCCGCCACACCATCGGCCCCTGGTCGCTCGATGGTCTGCAACCCGGGGAGTGGCGCATGGTCGATGTGGATGCAGAGCAGTTTCCTGCCCGTAAGCCCGCTGCCTACAGAAGGAGAGGGCGATGAGCGAACGATGGAGACCTCATCTTACCGTCGCCGCCATCGTTGAACAGGGCGGTAAATTCCTGCTGGTCGAAGAGGTACCGCAAGGTCGCTCGGTCTTCAACCAGCCCGCCGGTCACGTGGAGGAGGGGGAGGCGATCCTCGCCGCAATCGTGCGCGAGGTGGCCGAGGAGTGCTGTCGCCACTTCACCCCAGAGGCACTGGTCGGGCTCTACCGCTGGCGCAGCCCGCACAACGGCGTCACCTACCTGCGTGCCGCCTTCTGCGGTTCGCTCTCCGAACCCGACCCGCAGTTAGTCCGCGATAGTGATATTATTGGCGATAGCTGGTTCTCGCGTGATGAGCTCGACCGGCAGCCACTGCGCAGCCCACTGGTATTGCGCTGCATTGATGACTACCTTGCCGGCAGACGGCTACCCCTCGACCTGATAACAGAACTCACACCCTGAACTGTGTAGCGAGATGGCAGAAACCATACACCACATCATCGTCGGCCTCTCCGGCGGCGTCGACTCCTCGGTCACCACCCTGCTGCTTAAGGAGCGGGGCTACCAGGTAGAGGCGCTCTTTATGAAGAACTGGGAGGAGGATGACGATGCCGACTACTGCGCCGCCGCGGTCGACCTGGAGGACGCGCAGAGTGTAGCCGACTCCCTCGGTGTGGCGCTGCACAAGGTCAACTTTTCTGCCGACTACTGGGATCGGGTGTTTGAGCACTTCCTCGCTGAGTATGGCGCCGGTCGCACCCCCAATCCCGACATCCTCTGTAACAGGGAGATCAAGTTCAAGGCCTTCCTCGACTATGCCCTCAAACTCGGCGCCGACCACATCGCCACCGGTCACTATGTTCGCCGCGATTTTAAAAATGGTAAATACCGCCTGCTCAAGGGCAGGGACCCGGAGAAGGATCAGAGCTACTTCCTCTACACCCTGGGGCAGGCGCAACTCAAGCACGCGCTCTTTCCGGTAGGGGAGCTGAACAAGGCCGAGGTACGCAATCTGGCCGAACAGCACCAGCTTGTCACCCACAACAAGAAGGACAGCACCGGGATCTGCTTTATCGGCGAGCGCAAGTTCAGGGATTTCCTCAGCCGCTACCTGCCAGCCCAACCGGGGGAGATCCAGACACCGGAGGGGGAGGTGATCGGCCACCACAGCGGCCTGATGTACTACACTCTGGGGCAGCGCCAGGGGCTGGGGATCGGCGGGGTCGCCGGCTATCCCGACGAGCCGTGGTTCGTCGTCGCCAAGGACCTTCCACACAATGTGCTGATCGCCGCCCAGGGCCACGACCACCCGCTGCTCTTCTGCCAGACGCTGCAGGCCTCACAGCTCCACTGGGTGAGCGGTGAACCACCCGTTCCCCCCTTCAGTTGCCGCGCCAAAGTACGCTACCGTCAGCAGGATCAGGCCTGCACCATCATGCGCCTGGAGGGTGAATGCTGCACCGTGAGCTTCGATGAGCCGCAGCGTGCCGTCACCCCGGGGCAATCTGTTGTCTTCTACGATGGTGAGGTCTGCCTGGGTGGCGGCATTATCGACACCACCGATCAACCGGAGATCTCCGCCGCATCATGAATCATTCACTCAGAGAACGGGTCATCGCCCTGGCGGCTATGTTCCAGGCCAGCGCCCTGGTCCACCAGGTCGCCTCCAGCGGGTCAGTGGCACAACCGGAACAGGATGCACTGTTTCGCAGTCTCTTCGTCACTGACGCCGGTGATGCCGAAGAGGTCTACGGCTCGCACCTGGAGGTGGAGATAGGACTGCGTAATCTCATCACCCAGTTGGGCGATGATGCCTCACTGCGCAACGTCGACAAGACCCGCTACATCGTCGGTATCCTCCACCTTGAGCGCCTGCTGAAGAGGCGGCCCGAGGTGTTAAAGGCGATCGGTGAAGAGCTGGAGTCGATGCAGTCGCAACTGCAGCACTTTGAGATTGGACACCGCACCATCATGGCGCGCCTAGCCGATATCTACGTCCAGCACATCAGCAACCTGGGTCCGCGTATCATGGTCAGCGGGAAGAACAACTATCTGGATAACCCCGATAATGCCAACCGGGTAAGGGCGCTGCTACTGGCGGGGATCCGTGGCGCCGTACTTTGGCGGCAGTGCGGCGGCAGTCGCTGGCAACTGATGTTCAAGCGCCGCGCCATTCTCGAAGAGGCCAACAGGCTGCTAGCCTGAGGCTATCCTCAGGCGAAGACCTCGCGGGCATCGAACACCGGTCCGTCGACACAGACCCGCTTCATCGCCGGCCCCCTGTCGGTCTGTACCTCCACCACGCAGCCGGCACAGCCACCTACACCGCAGGCCATAAACTCCTCCATCGAGACCTGACAGGGGATGTGGTACTCCTTCGCCAGTTTTGCTACTGCCTCCAGCATCGGGTGGGGGCCGCAGCTGAAGATCTCCACCTCCTTGCGCTGCTCCTCGCTCAGTGCATCAAGCCAGTGGCGGGCGAGGTCGGTCACATAGCCCTCGAAACAGCCGGCGTAGCCCTGCAGGCTGGCGAGCCGTGAGGCGAAGCCCCAGTCCTCCAGCAGTGGCATCGCGGCGATCACCTCATTGGGGATCCCGGGCACCATGATCTTTGATGGCTCCGCCTTAAAGGGGAAGGGGACCTCAGAGCCGAGGATGATAAAGGGCTCATAGGCGCCAGCCACCTCACGCAGGGCGTCGGCGACGAAGATCATCGGCGGCATCCCCACGCCGCCACCGATGAGCAGCGGGCGGCGGCGCGCCATGTGGGGCACAAAGGGCCTACCGATGGGGCCCATAATGCTCAGCTTCTCCCCCACTTCACGCTTTGCCAGCAGCCTTGTCCCCTCACCCAGCACCTTGTAGAGCATCTCCACCCAGCCGGCACGGGCGTCGACCCGCATGATCGAGATGGGGCGGCGTAGCGGGCGCTGGGCATCCACCTGAATATGGACAAAGCTGCCTGGCTTAGCCTTCGCGGCGATCTTCGCTGCCTTAACGCGCAGGATATATTGATCACCCTGATGGCCCTGATGGGAGATGATCTCCGCACTTTCGGCGGCGATGGTGCCGCGATGTGGCTTTTTATTACTCATTTTGCCTTAATCCCGTTACTTCGCCTGATGGACAATACGCCCAGCAAGCAGGGTAGTGGTCGCCCTGCCACTCAGCTCCCAGCCGAGGAAGGGGGTATTCTTGCCGTGGGAGAGGAGGCTCTGCTCCTCCACCCGCCAGTGGTGTTTGGGGTCGAAGATGCAGATATCGGCAATCGCGCCGATCCCCAGCTGACCGACCTCCAGCCCCAGGATCGCGGCGGGGCCGCTGGTCAGTCGGGCGATGGCACTGCTCAGGTCGAGCACCCTCTCCTCCACCAGCCTCAGGGTAAGCGGCAACAGTGTCTCCAGTGCGGAAATCCCCGGCTCGGTAGCGGCAAAGGGGGCGAGCTTGGCATCGCGGTCGTGGGGCTGGTGGTCGGAGCAGATGGCGCTGACTGCACCATCGGCCACCGCGGCACGCAGCCCATCACGATCGCGCTGGCTGCGCAGTGGCGGACGCACGTGGCAGCTGCTGTCGAACTCCGCCACATCCATCTCGGTAAGGAAGAGCTGGTGGGCGCTAACATCAGCAGTGACTGCCAGGCCACGTGAGCGGGCCTCGGCAATCATCTCGACGGCTCGGGCAGTGGAGAGTTGGCCGAAGTGGGCCCGTACGCCGGTCTGCTCTACCAGCATCAGATCACGACCCACCGCGATCACCTCGGCACACTCAGGGATACCGGCAAGACCGAGACGGGTACTTAACGCCCCTTCGTGGATGCAGCCGTCGGACGCCAGCCACGGGTCTTCGGAGTTAAGGAAGACGGTAAGACCCAGGGTGGCGGCATACTCCAGGGCGCGACGCTGCACCAGGGTGTTGGCGATGGGGTGGCGCGCATTGCCCATCACGATACAACCGGCACTCTGCAGCGCCTGCATAGAGGCCAGCTGCTGCCCCTCCAGATTCTGGGTCAGGGCACCAACCGGGAGTACCCGTGCCATCCCGATCGCCTCGGCACGGTGGCGGATCTGCTCGGCCACCGCCGGGGTATCGATTACCGGCCTGGTATCGGGGGGGCAACAAAGGGTGGTGACGCCGGCACTGGCAGCGGCACGCGACTCGCTGGCGATAGTGCCCTTCTGCTTCTGCCCCGGTTCACGCAGTCGCGCCTGCAGGTCGATAAGGCCGGGACAGACAATCTGGCCACTGGCGTTGATCGTCTGCTCGGCGACAAACCCCTCGGGGGCGACGCCGAGGGCGACGATGCGGCCCTCGGCGATATGCAGGTCGAGGGTATCGTCAATATTGTTGGCCGGGTCGATAAGGCGGCCGCCGTGAATGGTGATCTTCATCTCAGCCCTCCTTTCCGTTGCTCTTTTCGCCCTGGCGCCCCAGCACCATGCTCATCACCGCCATCCGCACCGCCAGGCCATTGCTCACCTGCTCCAGGATCACCGACTGTGGTCCGTCGGCGACGCTGGAGGCGATCTCCACGCCTCGGTTGATCGGTCCCGGATGCATCACGATGGCGTCGGGTTTCGCCACTGCCAGCTTCTCCTCGGTGAGGCCATAGCGGGTGAAGTACTCACTCTCACTGGGGAGCAGTGCCCCCTTCATCCGCTCCTTCTGCAGGCGCAGCATGATTACCACATCGACCCCATCCAGACCCCGCTCCATATCGTGGAAAACCTGGGCACCGAACTGGTTGACACTCGGTGGGATCAACGTCTTCGGGCCGATGATGCGCAGCTCTCCCACACCGAGTGTATTGAGGGCGTGGATCTCCGAACGGGCCACCCGCGAGTGGAGTACATCGCCAACGATAGCCACCTTGATGTTGGCAAAATCACCCTTGTGGCGACGGATGGTGAACATGTCGAGCATCCCCTGGGTGGGGTGGGCGTGGCGCCCGTCTCCGGCATTAATCACGCTCACATGGGGTGCCACATGCTGGGCGATGAAATGGGCGGCACCGCTGTCGGCGTGGCGAACCACGAACATGTCGCAGTGCATCGCCTCGAGGTTGTGCAGCATATCGAGCAGGGACTCCCCCTTTGAGGTGGCGGAGGTGGCGATGTTGATGCTCTGCACATCGGCCGAGAGGCGGGTCGCCGCCAGCTCGAAGGTAGTGCGGGTGCGGGTGGAGGTCTCGAAGAAGAGGTTAACGATGGTCTTACCGCGCAGCAGTGGCACCTTCTTCACGCTCTTGCCGCCGACTGTGGCGAACGACTCGGCGACGTCGAGTATCTCGGTCAGGTGCTGACGACTCAACCCCTCGGTGGTGAGGAAGTGGCGCAACCGGCCGTTGCTGTCGAGTTGAATATTCGGCTTGCTCATGATGGCTTCTGGATACTCAGGCTCATGTTGTCGGGGCCGGTGAGCTTCACCTGCTCATCGGCGGCAAGTTCGATCTGGCTTCCTGCCACATCAGCACGTATCGGCAGTTCACGCCCGCGGCGCTCAATCAGTACCGCCAGCACCACGCGGGCAGGGCGACCGTAGTCGAAGATCTCGTTAAGGGCGGCGCGAATGGTACGCCCGGTCTGCAGCACGTCGTCGACCAGGATGATGGTGCGTCCCTCCACCTCGAAGGGGAGGTTGGAGGGTTTGACCTCCGGGTGCATGCCGATGCGCGAGAAGTCGTCGCGGTAGAAGCTGATGTCGAGGCTTCCCAGCGGCTCTTCCAGCCCCAGACGTCGGTGCAGCTCCTCGGCCACCCAGACACCGCCACTGTGGATGCCGATCATCAGGGGATTCTCTATCTGCAGCGCCCGGAGTTGCTGCGTCATCTCGCCCAGCAGGGTTTCGACATCGGCGATGGCGTTTTGGCTCATGATTCTCGGTTGTCCGTCAGTTGTGCTTCCAGCCAGCCCTGCAGGATCAGCTGCGCGGCGAGCTTGTCGATATCCGCCTTGTCGAATCGGCCCTGCGCAGCCAGTAGCGCCTCGGCCTCGCTGGAGCTGAAACGCTCATCGGCGGTGAATACCGGCAGATTGTACCTGCCAGCGAGACGATTACCAAAGCGCTGCGCGAGACGTGCCGTCTCCGACTCACTGCCATCGAGGTTGAGCGGCAGCCCCACCACCAGGGCATCGGGCCGCCACTCCTCAATCAGCCTGCTGATCCCGACCCAGTCGGGGCCGCCATCGGGGCTATCGAGGGTCACCAGGGCGGTGGCGGTACGGGTCAGCTCCTGGCCGACGGCGATACCGATACGTTTGGTGCCAAAATCGAAACCGAGCAGGGTGCGGGGTTTACCCTCTGTCACGAATGACCGATCTCGCTGGAGAGGAGGTTGAGGTCAATCCCCAACAACGCCGCGGCGGCACTCCAGCGCTCCTCCAGGGGCAGCTCGAAGAGGATCCGGCTACTCGATGGCCCGCTCAGCCAGGCGTTCTCCGCCATCTCCTGCTCAAGCTGGCCCGGCCCCCAGCCCGCATACCCCAGGGCGATCAGAAACTGCTTTGGCCCCTCGCCATGGGCGATAGTGGCAAGGATGTCTCTGGAGGTGGTCAGCGCGATCTCATCACTTACCTGCAGGCTCGCCTCCCACGCACCGACCGGGGAGTGGAGGACGAATCCGTGCTCCTGGTGTACCGGCCCACCGTCATGGATATTCACGGTCGTATCAACGCTGCTGCTCGCCTCGATCTCCATCTGCTCCAGTACCTCCGCCATGGTGATCGCCATCTGCCGATTGATGATCACCCCCATCGCCCCCTCTTCATTGTGTTCACAGATGTAGGTGACGCTGTGGTCAAAATTGGGGTCGCTCAATGCCGGCATGGCAATAAGAAAGTGGTCGCGAAACGAGGTAGCGGAGGACATGCGGCTAGTATCGGTTTCTATGACTAAGGAGGCAAGAGGCAGTTGCCAGCTTCAGCCGATATGTTAAGGTCTCGCCCAGACCCTTTATGGATAGAGCCATGGCACAGAATACCCTCTACTGGCACGACTACGAGACCTTTGGTGTTGACCCGCAGCGCGACCGCCCGGTGCAGTTTGCCGGTGTGCGTACCGATGAGGGGCTCAACATCATCGGTGAGCCACTCAACATCTTCTGCCGTCCTGCGCCCGACACCCTGCCGCACCCGATCTCATCGCTGATTACCGGCATCACACCGCAGCGTGCACTGGAGCAGGGCCTGACCGAGAACGAGTTTATCGCGCGGATACACGAGGAGCTCTCGCTGCCCGGTTCCTGCGGTGTCGGCTACAACTCACTGCGTTTTGACGACGAGGTGACACGCCACACCCTCTATCGCAACCTCTACGACCCCTATGGTCGTGAGTGGCAGAACGGCAACTCACGCTGGGACATCATCGACATGGTTCGCGCCTGCCGCGACCTGCGGCCCGAGGGGATCACCTGGCCGCAGCGCGAGGATGCCGATCGCTCCAGCTTTAAGCTCGAAGAGCTCACCGTGGCAAACGGCATCGGTCATGAGCAGGCCCACGATGCCCTCTCCGATGTCTACGCCACCATTGCGATGGCGAAATTGATCAAGGAGAAGCAGCCGAAGCTGTTCGACTTCTGTTATAAATTGCGGCGCAAAAATGAGGTGCTGAAACTGATCGACCTCAAGGAGATGACGCCAATCCTCCACACCTCCGGCATGTATGGCAGCGATTATGGTAATACCCGCATGGTGGTGCCGATCGCCGCTCACCCCACCAACAAGAACGGCATTATTGTCTTTGATCTGGCGCAGGACCCACAGATACTGCTTGAGCTGAGTGCGAAAAAATTACGTGAGCGCATCTATACCCGAACCGATGACCTTCCCGCAGGGGTCGAACGCCCCCAGCTTAAACAGATCCACATCAACAAGTGTCCGGTGATCGCCCCGATGTCGACACTCACCGGTGAGGCGGCGAAGCGGTTGAACATCGATATCATGGCCTGCCAGAAAAACCGCATGGCGATTTTGGTGCAGCGCAAGGAGATCCAGAAGAAGGTCGCGCAGATCTTCGAACCGCAGGAGTACGAGGTTAAAACAGATCCCGACCTGATGCTCTACGGCGGCGGTTTCTTCAGCGACAGCGACAAACGGGTGATGAGCACCATCCACTCCACGCCACCGGAATATCTGGGTGAACAGAGTTGGGTTTTCGAAGACAACCGGTTACCTGAAATGCTATTCCGTTTTCGTGCCCGCAACTATCCCGAGACACTCAGCAGCGATGAGCAGAACCAGTGGCTGGAACACTGCCGCGCCCGACTGATTGAGGGCGAATCAGATAACCTCACCTTTGAGGGTTTCAGGGCTGAGCTAGAAGAGGCGCGTAACGACGAATCGCTTAGTGATGAGAAGCTGCAAATCCTCAACGAGGTAGAACGCTTTGGTGAGGAGCTGGAGGCCTTTATCAAAACATCCTAGCCGCGCGTTAGTTCACAGTTTTTCCATCTTGCAACGTTACAATAGAGAAAATTTTTCAGGAGAATTGAATGAAAATCTGGCCCATCCTGTTAGGTAGCTGGTTTATACTCTACGGCCTTACTACCCTGATCAAACTCAGCTTCCGCTACGACGATGTAATTATGGCATCACTGGCTCTGGTCACCGGTATCTTCATCATCATCCGCCGCTAACTTCATTCTCACAGGCCGATTGCAACCCACTACTCCGCTTCAAATTGTAAGGATACGGAGTTGATGCAGTAGCGTTGGCCGGTGGGTGCAGGGCCATCGGGGAAAACGTGGCCGAGATGGGCATCGCAGTTGGCACAGGTTACCTCAATACGGTGCATACCGTGTGAGTGATCTTCAATCAGCCGCACCTTTGATTCCTCTATCACATCCCAGAAACTCGGCCAGCCGGTTCCGGAATCAAATTTGGTAGCGGCATCAAACAGTAGCTCACCACAACAGACACAGCGATAGCGTCCAGCCTCTTTGTTATCAACATACTCTCCACTAAAGGGTCGCTCCGTCCCCTTTGCCCGACAGACATGAAACTGCTCCTCACTCAGTCGTTCACGCCACTCACCATCAGACATCTTTTCACTGCTCATTTATCGTTCCCTGTCTTCTAAATATCATTTTTTTGTACAGATACACCGGGCAACACTTTGTATAAAACAAGATAGCCACAAACTGCCGAGAGCAGTGAGCCGATAATAATACCTAACCGCTCATCGAACAGATTATTTACACCACTGTGTTCAAATGAGAGTGAACCGATAAAGAGGCTCATGGTAAATCCGATTCCGGTGATCAGTGCTGCCCCATATAGCGCACCCCAGCTAACACCGTCCGGCAGCCTTGCCAGCCCAAGCTTGATGACCATCCAGCAAAATAGAAAAACACCTACCTGCTTTCCGATAAAGAGCCCGGCCGCAATCCCCAGCGACACCGGGTGGAGTAACTGCGATATACCAACCCCCTCAAGAGATATCCCCGCATTAACAAAGGCAAAGACAGGCAAAATAACAAAGGCCACCACACCATGCAGGTCGTGCTCCAGCTCCTTTACCATCGATCTCTGACTGTTTTTATGGTCCCGCATCGGGATAAAGAGCGCGAGCAGAACACCCGCCAGCGTCGCATGTACCCCCGACTTGAGTACCGCCACCCACATAATTACGCCGACGATGATATAGGGGGTGACCTCTGATACACCTCTGTGGTTCAGCAACATAAGGAGGGAGAGACATACGGCGGCGATAACAAGTGAGGTTGTAGAGATATCCGCGGTGTAAAAGAGTGCAATAATAACTATCGCCCCCATGTCATCAAAGATCGCCAGACTGACAAGAAAAACCTTCAGGCTGGTTGGCACGCGATTACCAAGCAGAGAGAGTACACCCAGGGCAAAGGCAATATCTGTAGCCGTCGGTATCGCCCAGCCCTGCATCGCAACACTATCATCCCAGTTCAGCGTGGAAAACACCGCGGCAGGTACCGCCATACCACCGATGGCAGCAATTACTGGCAGAACCATGCTACTTCGCTCTTTGAGCTCGCCCTCGAGCAGTTCGCGTTTTAATTCCAGGCCAACCAGAAAGAAAAAGATCGCCATCAACCCATCATTAATCCAGAGCAGTAGTGGCTTGGCCAGGTGCAGCGGACCAATGCGTATCTCTACCGGCATCTCTATCAGCATGTTGTAGTAGCGATCTAGCGGTGTATTCGCCAGTATCATGGCAACAACCGCCGCAATCACCAGCAGAACCCCACTGGCGGATTCGAGTCTCAGGAACTCCCGTAAACTGCCCATATCAAACTAGCTTCCTAATGTTTCTATACTAAACGTCCGACTACAAATCGACAGCCTGGTTCCCTGGTTTGACTCGCTTTACCCCTTCACCACATAGAGATGCTTGAACATATACATAAAGCCCAGCATCAGAGTGAAGAGGCCATGCTCATCACCGCTCCAGTCACTTCTCGGTCGCTGCTCCATCTGCCTTCGCATACCGCAACAGGCACTGGCCGCTGTAAATATAAAATCGGTGGGGCCACTACTCCTTGCGGTATTTCCCATAAACTGATCATAAAGTTCGAGATAGGCGCCCATGATTACCTGCGAGCCCTGCTCATCCACCTCCATCTCCTCCACCTCTAACGCGCTCAGGTAGTTGAGATTTGCCTGTGCCACGCAGGCTACCTGGTCAAGAAAGTCACGTGTTTCCGGATTCATCTTCGCCTCCAGATGCCAACGTCAACAAAACGTCGGCTTTGTGTGCCTACTTAAACATGTAGCAATAAATGTGCTCGTTTTCCCGTGTCACAGAATATAAAGAGGTGAAATAGCGAAAATTTGCCGAATTTTTGTGAATCCATTCACAGGGAGTATGGCGACTCTAGATTAATCGCTCATTCCCCCTTATCAGAGAGCATGGTATTCAGATGCTCATGTATCATGCCCAGATTCCCTTCTGCCTGTGCGATATTGTACTGACCTTCACGACACTGTTGTAACAGTTGCTCAGCCTCGTCATAGAGTAGCTGCATATGCGGCTGATCGAATAACCAGAATGTCGCCTCCAGCTCATCTCTATCGGCACAGAGCAGGGTAGGGATCAGATCTTTGTGCTCTACCGGTGTATCGGGGCGAATCAGGTCGGCGATCAGCGGGTATTCCAGCAGTCGAAAGTGTTGCTGGCGCGCCATCTCCTCCTTCTCCAGTTCCTCTCTGGCATGGGGGTCATTGCCGGCGGCCTGCCACACCGCCTTCATTACCAGATCAATCAGTTTGCGGATATTCTGTTTATGTTCAACACATCCCCCGCCAAAACTACTGCAGCGGGCATAGAGTTGATCAAGTGTGGCACGAAGCTGGAGAATGACTTCACTCTCTACATTGTCTTCCAGCTCGATCGCCTGCTGGATCACAGCGCGCATCTCCTCGTGGAAGCTGTGTAGCTCTTCATTATCCTGCTGCCTCGCCCTGATGTAATCATTACCGCTAAACTCGACGGGCGGACGGGAGAAAAGGGGATTACCATCCATGCGTAACAAGTGTCGCTCATACATCCCGATATCGACACTCGCTGGCTCTGATTTTTCAGCTTCTCTTTGCACGTCTACTCAATTCTCTTGCTTGCCAATCCCACATACAGGATATGAGATACGGGTCTGTTGTGACAATCCTCATTCGCACCTCCATGTTGCTGCAACGCCGACTATTGTATTACGAAATCGGTAAAGTATACCGCCTCAAGCCCTGCAGTTATCCCGGTAAGATCCTGCACCACCTTTCGCAGCACCTCTGTCGCCTCTTCTCGCACCTGTTCACGCTGCTGGATATCACTCATGGAGGCCCCATCCTGATGGGCAAAGAGCATAATCATCGCATCGACCAGTGCAGGCTGGTTGGCCTTTAGCGCAGCGATCACCGTCTCATCACGACTCATCGCCTGCACCTTTACCTGCATATAGCGATTGCGCGACCCCTCCTTGATGTTCACTACAATACGATTCTTTGCATGTTCGCCCTCATCCACTCCGATGGCGATGTAATGAGCCCTGGCCGGCTGCCTCTTTTCATCACCCTCGCCCCGCTCTTCAGCGAACGAAACGGGCACGACAATCAACAGACTAAACAACAGGATCAGACGGTACATCAGCACAGCTCTACTCTTCACGGTGGGTCTTTAACACAGTGGAGACAGTCTCTGGAGAATTCAATCCTCGCGGCGCTTGCGCGCCCGTGGATGGGCCTTGTCATAGACCTTCGCCAGATGCTGGAAATCGAGATGGGTATAGATCTGCGTGGTGGCGATATCGGCATGGCCAAGTAGCTCCTGCACCGCCCGCAGATCGCCGCTCGACTCAAGAATGTGGCTGGCAAAGGAGTGACGCAGCATGTGTGGATGAACGCGGCTATCGAGCCCCTGTTTGATCCCCC
Organism: Chromatiales bacterium; assembly: GCA_029879245.1. Taxonomy (GTDB): domain Bacteria; phylum Pseudomonadota; class Gammaproteobacteria; order Thiohalomonadales; family Thiohalomonadaceae; genus JAPHSX01. The sequence continues at coordinate 23,916 of JAOUQQ010000005.1, forward strand.
ACTCTCGCATACGCTGCTGTACGCTACGTGCCGAGAGACGCCCCCCCCGTTGGCTGACGAAGAGCGCCTTCTCCTCTATCGGTGCAAGCTGGCTTCGTACCTGCAGCCACTCACTCAGTGCCTTCAGCGCCTCACGCCCCACCGGCACCACCCGCGCCTTGCTCCCCTTACCGATCACCCTGACGCTGGCGTCGTGCCGGTCAACACTATCGAGGTCCAGCCCCACAGCCTCGGAGAGGCGCAGGCCGGAGGAGTAGATAAGCTCCATCACCGCACGGTCACGGCGCACCAGCGGCTCATCACCCTTGATCTCCAGCAGATGTGCGGTCTGATCCACATCCAGCGCCCTGGGGAGTCGCTTCTCACTCTTCGGCGCCGGGATGTCGGCACCGGGGTTATTCCTAACCACCCCTTCACGTAACAGATAGTTAAAAAACCCCCTCAGGGCAGAGAGCTCCCGCTGCAAAGAGCGGCCACCGGCACCCCGGCGATGCCGCCAGGCGACGAAGTCTCGCACCGCCCTGGGGTCAACCTCACTCCAGTCGCTAAATCCGCCACTCTCGCCAAACTCAAGCAGACGGCTCAGGTCTCGTTGGTAATTGCTGATGGTGTGGGTCGATAGCCGCCGTTCATGCTGCAGGTGGCCTAGATAGCGCTCAACCCACTCCAGCGCCGACGGCCCCATGTCAGAGGCCCAGATGGGCGCGAAAGATTCGGTTCATCACCGCACCGAGGTGGTTCACAAACATCGTCCCCATCTGTGGATGGTAGCGGTTGGCATCAATACTCCCGATGCCGACCATCCCCAGACACGGCTCACTCTCACCCTCACACAGGGGGATCACGACGGCAGAGGCGATATCGTTGCCAGCCGTTCCGAAGAGCAGATCCAGCTGTTCGGCACGCAGGTGACCACAAACCGTTCTGCGCCCCTCAAGGATCCGTTCAAAGGCACCCAGACGACCATCTCCACTGGTGATAGAGTTCTCCTCACCCTCGCAATCAAACAGCAACAACTCCACTGCATCGGCGTGAAAATCTTCGCGCAGTGCATCACGGATATAGTTCACCGCCTCACTCAGGTTGTCGCTGTCGATGAGGCTGAGGATCAACTGCTGAAAGCGTCCCATCAGCTGCTCATTGGTACGGGCTGCCAGCGTCAGCTGCTGTAGTTGATCACGCAGCTGCTGTTTCTGCTCACGCAGCACACCCACCTGACGCTCCACCAGGGAGATCGCCTGCCCGTTCTGCGGATGGGGCAGGGTAAGCTCCAGCAACAATCCCTCATTACGGCTGAAAAAATCGGGGTGTCGCTTAAGATAGGCGACCACCTCACGCTCGTCGAGCTCGACCGGCTCCTTCATTTCACTCATATCTCTATCTTCCCCTCGAATACGGTGGTGGCCGGCCCGGTCATCCACAACGCCTCACCCTCACCGGGCCATCTGATTCGCAACTCGCCCCCCGGCAGACTCACCTCAACCGCCTCATCCAGCAGCCCCCAGCGCCGTCCCACCGCTACGGCGGCACAGGCACCGGTGCCACAGGCGAGGGTCTCACCGGCACCACGCTCATAGACGCGCAGTTTTATCCGATCACGACTCACCACCTGCATAAATCCAACATTAACTCGCTCAGGAAAGAGCGAATGGGACTCCAGCAGCGGCCCCAACTGTGCCACTGCTGCCTTATCTATATCATCTACCTGTAGCACCGTATGGGGGTTACCCATCGACACCGCCCCCAGTTGCCGCGTCTCTCCCGCAACGACCACCCCGTAACGCTCCATCTCACTATCCACGCTGAAGGGGAGACTCTCTGGTGCGAAGTTGGGCACCCCCATATTGACCCGCACCAGTCCATCCTGCTCGATGTTGAGGGTGATGATCCCCGAGGCGGTCTCCACCACGATCTCATCGTTTGTGGTCAACCCGGCGTCACGTACAAAACGGGCAAAACAGCGCGCACCGTTACCACACTGCTGCACCTCTGAACCGTCAGCATTAAAGATCCGATATCGGAAATCCGCGCCGGCGGAACGCGGCGCTTCAACCATCAATAACTGATCACAACCAATACCAAAACGACGGTCGGCCAGGGTACGTACCTGCTGAGTTGTCAGGGTAATGGGGTTGTGAAAGGCGTTGAGCACCACAAAATCGTTACCCAACCCCTGCATTTTGGTGAAATTTAATTGCATCTCAGTAGCTTAACGAGATGTTCAGATAATGAAAAGGCTTTCTCATCTGCCCTCTCAATCTGCTATAAAACTGTAAAATACCGCTTTAATCGATTTTTGCCCTTTATTTTTTTTCCCCAGATCCCAATAACTCCTCCAGCCGCAGAAAAACGGGCCGCGGCCCCACAGCTTTGTAATATTCGGAGTACTCATGATGAACAATCAACAATCAGGTTTCACCCTTATCGAACTGGTCATGGTCATCGTCGTCCTCGGCATCATCGCGGCGACAGCCCTGCCCAAATTCGTCAATCTTGGCTCTGATGCCCGTGCCGGGGTCATGCAGGGGGTCGAGGGCTCAATGCGCGGCGCCAACGCCATTGTCTATGCCAAGGCGGCACTGGCCAATCTTGAAGGGGCAGCAACTGGCTCTGTCACCATTAACGGTGCTGCAGTCACCACCGCATACGGTTATGCCTCAAATGCGACTCAACTAGCTTTGGTAATGGATCTCAGCCCTGCCGCCGACTTTACCGTCGCTGCAGCCGACATCCGTCACGCTGGCGCCATCACACCAGCCAGTTGCCTCGTTACCTATACCGCGGCAACCAGTGGTACCGTACCGCCTGTCTACGCCCTGACCGACACTGGGTGCTAACAGATGGCTTCGCAGGGAAGCGTTTACAGCTAAATCCCCAGGGACTGAATGACCGGCCTCGGAGGCCGGTCTGATTTTGTCACTTTCCGGGTGTAACGTATGTCTACACTGCGCCAACTACTCAAGTTTTCACCCCTTGTTATTATTGGCATTCTGCCGTTTTCTGTAGCAGCAGCCCCGATTCCTGCGCAGTATCCAGTCTATTCTCTTAATACCAAAGACGGCGTCAAGATCGGAAAGGCCGGTGGCGTTGTGGTCAATGGTGTTGCACAACCCAAACCTGGATCATTAATAAACTACATCGATATTGGCGGTGTGCAGGGGGCTGTCTCACCGCTGCCTGAACTGCCCTGTATCCCTACCGTGGTCTATCCGTCCAACCCCCAGACCAACGGCAATGTCGATGTTACCGGCAGCATGACGCTGAGCAACGATGTGATTGAGTATTACAAGGATATAAAGGTCAAAAAGGGGGCAGGGAACAACCTCACTGTTACGGGTGCGGGCGAGGAGTTTCACGTCAACCAGCTCATCATCGAGGATGATGCTACCGCCACCCTCGGTTCGGGCACCTACTACTTTCACGACCGCCTTGAACTGAAAAAGCGCGCCACGCTTCATCTCAATGCGGGTACCTACTATATCGACGAGCTGAAGATGGATGAAGATGCGCGGATCATCATCGACAGTGGTCCGGTGATTTTTCATATCACCAAGAAACTGCAGATGGACAAGAAGCGCAGTCAGGTGAATGCAGGAGGTGCCCCCAGCGATCTGCAGATGTACTTCCACCCCGGTGCCGAGATTGACCAGAGTTCCGGTGATCAGCTAGTGATGTCGGCACTGGTTTACGGCCCCCAGGCGGGACAGTTTGTGTTGGCGAAAAATTCAGACTTTAGCGGTGCCTTTATCAATGGCTTAGGCAAGATCGAGATCAAGGGCGACCCGAAAAACGGCCAGACCAGTCGCTTTACCTACAGCGGGGCAGACCAGGCAGCCCTCTCGGCGATCCAGACCTGCGTCACCCTCGACCACTACACCATCACCCACGATGGCAGCGGTGTCACCTGCATGGCGGAGACCATCACCATTACCCCGCACGATACCGCCCATCTGCCGCTCGACCTCGACAATGCCAACACCATCACCCTCTCGACCACAATCAACGGCGCTGCGGCAACGGGTGGTGACTGGTATTTGGTCGATCCCGTGGCTAACACCGGGGTGTTGACCAATCTCGGCGCCGGTAGCGCCACCTACCAGTTCAACGGTGATGGCAGCCTCGGTGTTGCGCTCGCCTTCAGCTACCCGCAATTGACCGCCGCACCGGCCCCCGACACCCTCAACTTCAATGTGAGCGACGGCACCTTTACCGAGCTGAGCGGACTTGCCCTGGATGGTACCGACCCGCTACCCGATGCGGATCTAATCTTTACCGAGGCAGGTTTCCAATTCATCGATGGGGCAGGGGGCAACGTAATCGCCTCCCAGGTGGCGGGCAAACCGAGTCACCTCCCCAGCGCCAGCCAGAATCTTTTTCTGCAGGCGATACGCACCGACACGACGACCGGCAGCTGTCTGCCCCTGTTTGCCGATGGGCAGGTCGCCACGGTGGAGCTGGGCAGCAGTTGCCTCGACCCCGCCAGCTGCAGTGCCGGACAGCAGGTGACGCTCTATCACAACGCCACGGCCACCGATAGCGGGTTGCCTGCCACCACGCCACTGGCCAACCCGCAGAACCCTGTTGGCGGCCTCGCCTACAACCCGGTTCCACTGCGCTTTGGCGCCAACGGCATGGCCCCCATCGCCGTGATGGCGCCCGATGCGGGTCTGCAGCAACTGCACGCCCGTTATCCCCTCAGCCACCCGGACGCTACTCCCACCGGGCTCTACATGATGGGCAGCAGCAACGGTTTTGTGGTGCGTCCGTTTGGCTTTGATATCGACTTTGCCGACGACCGGGCGCTCAACGGAATCACAGGGGCAAGTTACGCCGCCGATGCCACCGGCTCACCCTTTATTGCGGCGGGTACCCCGCTTGCTACCACGCTCACGGCGGTCGCCTGGCAAACCGCCGATGACCTGGATGGTAACGGTATTCCCGACGCAGGGGCCGCACTGGGCGACAACCCGGTAACCCCCAATTACGGTAATGAGTCTCTGGCCACCCCCGTGGCAGTTAATCACACACTTGTCGCCCCGGCGGGTGGTAGTGCAGGGACGCTGACGCTCAATCCCGTAGCGATCAGCAACAACAGCTTTACCGCGGGGGTCGCCAACCTCTCGCTGCAATGGAGTGAGGTCGGGATCATCGACATCACGGCGCAACAAAATGGCTATCTTGGTGCCGTCGCCCCCTTTGGCTCCGTCGCCGGGCTCGTGAGTAACGTCGGTCGTTTCTTCCCCGCCAGCTTCGCCACTGCGGTCAATAATCCCGGTTCGTATGCCGATATGTGCACCCTGGGAAGTCAGCCCTTTAACTACCTCGGACAACCCTTTGGCTACGACCCACTCAACCTGCCGAGATTCACCCTCACCGCCCTCAACGGCGAGGCCGTCCCGCTGGTAACCACTAACTACACTGCTCTGTTCAACAAACTGACCGTCGATGAGGTCACCCTGCAGTACCCCACCGTAGATAGCACGGCGTTCGACGAGACGGCGGCACCACTGGGTATTAGCGCCACCACCGCACCTGCCGGGGCCAACCATACTCTGGCCGATAACGGTAATGGCACCCTCACCCTCACCCTGGGGGCCGTGGCCAGCGACAGCTTCAGTTACCAGCGCGCCTCCGCTAAGGTCGGCCCTTTCACTGCCGACCTCCCGATCGCCGTTGCGGCCATTAGTGAAACAACTGACGGGGTAACGGCCAGTGGTGTTCCGCTAGCACTCACTCCGCTTGGCAATCACCAGCGCTTTGGCCGTGCGGTTGTGATCGATACCTATGGCCGCGAATCGGATGCCCTGCCGCTCCCCTTCTGGACCCACTACTTTGATGGCGGCGCCTTTATCGTCAACGGCGACGACCTCTGCAGCAGCTACCCGGCCACCGCCCTTAACTGTAGCGACCCTGACGCCACAGACGCTCTGGCCTGCGCCGCTACCAGTGTCAATGGTACTCCGCTCTCCGGCAGCAACTTCCAGCTCTCCGCCCCCAATACGGCCGGTACACTACGCTACTCACTGGCTGTGGATAGTTGGCTGCAATACGACTGGGGCAGTGGCAGCTACACCGATACACCCGCTGCCAACGCCACCTGGGGGCTGTTCCGTGGTGATGATCGCTTTATCTTCTGGCGTGAAGTTGAATGAGCCGTCAGCACGGTTTTACCCTCATCGAACTGGTGATGACACTGGTGCTTATCGGCATACTGGTGGCAACGGTAGCCCCACGTTTTAACGCCTCGGTATTTGACCTGGAGGTGGCACGCAGTGACCTCATTACCGCCATCCGTTTTGCCCAGCAACACTCGATGAGCAATACCGGTGCCGACCCCGACGCAGATGGCTCACCCGACTACTACACCGTTACCCTCACCAGCGGAGGTTTTAGCGTCACCCTTACGGATGCCAACAGCAGCAACACAGTGGTCAACCCCGCCACTGGTTCCGCCCCCTTCACCAGCAACTGGGAGAGCAACATCACCCTCAGCCCGGCCGCCACCATCCGTTTTAATGGCCGTGGTGAACCACTCTGCATCCCGGCCTGTAGCAGCGCCAACCTCCCCATCTCCCTGAGTGACGGCACGCAGACCCTTGCCGTGACACTCGAACGCATTACCGGGTACCTGCGATGAACAGGCAGCACGGCGTTTCACTCATCGAGTTGATCCTCTTTATCGTGATCATCGGCATCTCGCTGGTCTTTATCGCCTCACAGTTTGCCAACAGCAGCCGTGCTATTCCCGAGCCACACAAACGCAGCCGTGCGCTCGCCCTGGCACAGGGGTTGATGGATGAGATCCTGCCGAAAAAATGGGACGAGAATACCCCGGTGGGTGGTGGCTGTGTCGCAACGGCCAGTGGGCTCTGCCCAACCGGCCCGGTAGCCGCGGGCATCGCAATCGAGGAGGGGAGCCGTGCCGCCTATGATGATATCGATGACTACAACGCGATTAGCAACCAGTCCCCGCCACAGGATGCCGCGGGAACCAGCCTCACCCAGTTTCAGGGTTACAGCGTTACCGTAACGGTGGCTCAGCCGGGGGCCGACTGGAATGGCATCCCTGCCGCCGACCTGCGCCTAGTCACCGTTACCGTCACCTACGCCTCTGAGTCGTTCAGCGTTCAGGCCTACCGGAGCAACTTCTGATGAGAGCGTCCAGAGCCAGAGGCTTCACCCTGATCGAGATGATCATGACACTGGTGGTGCTGGCCATCCTCGGTACCGTGCTCGCCCCGGTGATCGGCAATGCGATACAGAGCCTCAGTGAGAACCGCGCCCGCACCGACCTTATCTCTACCGGGAGGCTGGCACTGGAGCGGCTGGCGCGCGAACTGCGCGAGGCGGTACCTAACAGCATCACCATTCTTGCGGCCGGTGGGGGTATCGAGTTTCTTCACAGCCGCAGCGGTGGCCGCTATATTGCCCTGGAGGATCAACTACCGGGTGGTGCCTTCTCCCTCAGCGCGCGCCGCTTTGCCAAAAACCATCTCAGCAGTGAACTCTATAGCGCCCTGCCACCACTCGCCCTGAGTGGTGGTGAGCTGCTCGTGCTGGGCAATGGTACCCCGCTCGAGTTGCGTAGCGGCGTAAGCTCGGTCAGCCTCAACTCAGTAATCGCAACCGCCCTGGTATCTGATGGCACCACCGAAGGTTCGGTGCTGCAGTTTGCCCCGCACCTCTTCCCCAACGACTCCCCCGGCAAACACTATTTTGTCACCGATGGAGGTCACGATGTGGGGCTCAGCGGCTCTACTCTCTACTGGCACCGCTACAACGGCCTGAGTGACTACAACGGCGCTGCCGACTGGAACAGCGGCTCGGCGATCCTGCTGGAGGGGGTAAACAGCATTCTATTCGACTATGCGCCAGGGGTTGGGCACTCTGCGGGTATTGTTCGAATCCAGCTACAGATATCCCACCCGCAGCGAACCGATGAGACCATCACCCTCTACCACGAGGTACACCTGAGGAATCGCACATGAACCGTCACGCGGAACGTGGTAGTGCGCTTATTATGGCGATCTTTCTTATCACCGTACTGGCACTGCTCGCTGGCTGGTCGGCAAGGATGACGCTCTTTGCTCAGGATGAGACGATAAATGAGTGGCACTCATTGCAGGCACTCTATGCCGCCGAGAGTGGCGTGCAGTGGGCGGCGCAGCAACTGGCGACGGGAAGTGGCAGTGGTGTCACCACACAGTCGAGCGCCAACGCCAGCAACACCGTATGGTTCACCACCCGGGTAAGTAGTTCTACTTATGCCGGCAGAACGCTATATGTGATCCGTAGCACCGGGATGGCGGGTGCCAGCGCCGCTGCACCTCGTGTTATGCGCACCATAGAGGCGCAGTTTGCACCGTAAACACAGCTCATTGCATCCATTTAATTTGCACCAATCGCTGACTCCTCATCCTCCATCTCCAGCTCTTTAATTTTGCGTGTAATGGTGTTGCGTCCCCACCCCAGCAGCCTCGCCGCATCCTGGCGGTGTCCACCACTCTTCTTCAGTGCCACCTCTATCATAAGCCGCTCAAATCTCGGTACCGCCTCGTCAAGAATGGCATTGGCACCGCTATTGAGTCTCTGCTCGGCCCAGTATCGCAATGGGGTTACCCAGTCACTGCTGTCATCGCCACCACCCGTTGTCTCTTTCAGCTCCGGTGGCAGATCCTCAAGATGCACCTCCTGAGCCGGTGACATCACGGTGAGCCAGCGACAGGTGTTCTCCAGCTGACGCACGTTGCCGGGCCAGTCGAGTGAACAGAGAAAGGCCTCTGTCGATCTGTCGAGCCACTTGCTCTCAACGCCGAGCTCTTTTGCTGCATTACGCAGGAAGTGGCGCATCAACAGGGGGATATCCTCACGACGCTCACGCAGTGAGGGGATATGGATACGAATTACATTAAGGCGGTGGAACAGGTCTTCACGAAACAGACCATCACGCACCCGTTGCTCCAGATTCTGGTGGGTGGCGGCGATCACCCGCACATCAACTTTCACCGGGGCGCGACCACCGACGCGATAGAACTCCCCATCGGCCAGTACCCGCAGCAATCTTGTCTGCAGTTCGGCGGGCATATCGCCGATCTCATCAAGGAACAGGGTGCCGCCATTGGCCTGTTCAAAGCGGCCCTCGCGCGACGTTTGTGCACCGGTAAAGGCGCCACGTTCGTGGCCAAAGAGTTCTGACTCCAGCAGGTCACGTGGAATTGCTGCGGTGTTCAGGGCGATAAACGGCCTACCTGCTCGCGGACTATGGCGATGCAGCGCATGGGCCACCAGCTCCTTTCCTGTGCCGGACTCACCGTTAATCAACACCGTAATGTTGGAGGAGGAGAGACGCCCGATGGCACGAAACACCTCCTGCATTGAGGGGGCCTCACCGATAATCTCGGTATCTCCCTCTGCACCCTCTGCCTCCTTCTCTGATGCGACCTGCTCTTCGCGATGGGTAATGGCACGACGCACCAGATCCACCGCATCGTCCACATCAAAGGGTTTTGGCAGATATTCGAATGCCCCTCCCTGGTATGCCGATACAGCGCTATCCAAATCAGAGTGTGCCGTCATGATGATCACCGGGATCTCCGGGTGGTCGCGACCCATCTGCTCGAGCAATTCCAGCCCACTGGTACCTGGCATCCGAATATCGGAGACCAGCACCATCGGCTTTGCACGCTGCAGCTGTTTGAGTGCCTCATCCCCGCTCTCAAAACTCTGTACCACCATCCCCGCCTGCTTGAGTGCCTTCTCCAGCACCCAGCGGATTGAACGGTCATCGTCTATTACCCAGATTGCGTTGCTCTCACCCATCTCTAGCACTCCTCTGTGCTCTTAGCTCATGCCACCACTGGTAGCAGTACCGTAAATACCGTCTTCCCCGGCTGGCTCTCCCACTCAATCAGTCCGCCATTGAGGTTGACCATCGACTGTGCGATCGGTAATCCAAGCCCGGTTCCTTCCGCTCTGCCGGTGATCATTGGCAGAAAAAGACTCTCCCGCATCTCTTCTGAGATCCCAGGTCCGTTGTCGATCACATCAACCCGCACCACCAGTTTGTGTTGTACGGTACCGATGGTGTAACGACGCATGCTGCGTGTTCGCAGGGTGATCTCCCCCTCTTCACCCACCGCCTGCGCAGCATTACGCACCAGATTCATTAGCGCCTGAATCAGCTGCCCCATATCGGCATGGATCTCCGGGATACTGGGGTCGTAGTCACGTTTGATACGGATCTTTTCGCTCAGCTCTGCAGCAACCACCTGGCGTACCCGCTCTAGCGGCTCGTGGATACTGAGCACCTGCTGGCGGGGGAGGGTATTGGGTCCAAGCATCTGGTTCATCAATGACTGCAAACGATCAGCTTCACTAATAATTATGTTGGTGTACTCCTTGAGCTCTTCGTTGTGGAGCTCCCGCTCCAGCAGCTGTGCTGCACCCCGCAGGCCACCCAGTGGATTTTTAATCTCGTGAGCCAGACCACGAACCAGTGCACGCGTCGCATTACCCTGTGCCAGCAATCCCTCTTCACGACTAATCCGCAGGTGACGATCCTGCTGTTTCATCTCTACCAGCAATCCCGCCCCACCCCCATCCTCCTGTAGCGGCAGTGCGGTAAGGTCAACCGTTACCCGGTGGTCAAAGCCCAGGTTGAGCACCAACTCTCGTTCGGTAAAGGGGCTATTGGTCTCTATGACCTGTGCCAGCGCCTCTACCAGCTCATCATCAAAGATCAGCTCCTGAATCGGCAGGCCGACAAAGCGCTGAGCGCTGGCGGCAAAGAGGATCTCACCGGCCGGGTTGATATAACGCAGCCGCAACCCCTCATCCAGCACCATCACCGCGGTGTGGAGATTCTCGATTATTCTCTCCATTGCCACAGTCGACCTGTTATCTGAACTCTTCATGTCGATCTCACTGCAATAACCAAACCAATTTGCCCCGCTGCACAGACGCAACCGATGGCCAATTTAAGCGATTGATTTAACTCGATATATTTTGATGCTTCAAAACACCCACTACCCAATGAAGGAGAAGTGGATCATTACTGTGCGAATTTACTCAAGACATGCACCATTATAGTGCACAAAGGGGCGGGGGACACTGCTACTGGCTACTCTCCAGGGGGTCGGACTCTCTCCCTTGTTGATGTTGAATTGAGCGCTGCATGACAGTAAATGTAACGGATGGCGAGCTGGCTACCCTGCTGCCACCTTCTGCCACGATGTGAGCCGCCACGGTATGGGTGCCACGGAAAACAGGCCCGACATTAAAACTGCTTCCAGCCCCCTCAGCGACCTTACGTCCATCCAGTTCGATCACCACACGCTCTCCCTTCTGCAGTGAAGGGGATACAGAAACAGATACATCAAACCCCTTACCGTCAAAGCGGATGTTTTGATTCGCCTGGGGTGAGGCAATGGTTACAGAGCGTCTCTCCTCGGCCTCTCTCTGCTTCGCCTTCCCATCCCGGCTACCCGCAGATCTACCCGAGGTGGCAGGCATCTTAATTGTGGGTACCTGTTCCAGCTTGATCTCCTCACCACCCTTTATCGGCGCATCACTAAACTCCACCGTGCCATCGGGGTGAATATAGCGATAGCCCGTCTCTGCAGCGAGCGGGTGACAGATTAGTAGGAGTAGTAAAATGTACAGACGCATGCCACAAGGATAGCCAACACCATGTGCTCCCACAAATAAAAAAGCCCCCGACTGGCGGGGGCTTTTCTGATCGGATGGACAAAAGCCGCCTAGCAGCTGTAGTACATGTCGAACTCGATCGGATGGGTAGTCATGCGGATGCGGGTAACATCCTCCATCTTCAGCTTGATGTAGGCGTCGATGGTGTCGTTGGTGAATACACCGCCCTGGGTCAGGAACTCACGGTCGGCATCCAGCGCATCCAGGGCCATGTCCAGGCTGTGGCAGACGGTGGGGATCGACTTCGCCTCTTCGGCAGGCAGGTCGTAGAGGTCCTTGTCCATCGCATCGCCGGGGTGGATCTTGTTCTGGATACCGTCGAGGCCCGCCATCAGGTAGGCGGCGAACATCAGGTATGGGTTGGCGATGGGGTCACCGAAACGCACCTCGATGCGACGTGCCTTAGGGTTGGTCACATAGGGGATACGGATAGAGGCGGAGCGGTTGCGGGCTGAGTAAGCCAGCATTACCGGGGCCTCGAAGCCGGGTACCAAGCGCTTGTAGCTGTTGGTGCCGGGGTTGGCAAAGGCGTTCAGCGCACGGGCGTGCTTGATGATACCGCCGATGTAGTAGAGCGCCATCTCGGAGAGACCGCCGTACTCGTTACCGGAGAAGAGGTTCACGCCATCCTTGGAGATGGACATGTGGACGTGCATACCGGAGCCGTTGTCACCGACCATCGGCTTGGGCATGAAGGTCGCGGACTTGCCGTAGCTGTGGGCAACGTTGTGCACGCAGTACTTGAGGATCTGCACCTCATCGGCCTTCTTGGTCAGGGTGTTGGCGCCAACGCCGATCTCACACTGGCCAGCGGTGGCCACCTCGTGGTGGTGCACCTCGACCTCGAGACCCATCTCCTCCATCGCCAGACACATGGCGGCGCGGATGTCGTGCAGGGAGTCGACCGGGGGGACGGGGAAGTAGCCGCCCTTGATGCCTGGACGGTGACCCATGTTGCCGTCGGCGTAGGCCTTCTCGGTGTTCCAGGCCGCCTCTTCGGAGTCGATCTTGACGAAGCAGCCGGACATGTCGGCACCCCAGCGGATGTCGTCGAAGATGAAGAACTCGGGCTCGGGGCCGAACAGGGCGCTGTCGCCGATACCGGTGGACTTCAGATACTCCTCGGCACGGCGGGCGATGGAGCGGGGGTCACGCTCGTAGCCCTGCATGTCGGTGGGCTCGACGATGTCGCAGGTGATGTTGATCATCGGCTCATCGGCGAAGGGGTCGAGCACCGCGGTGGTGGCATCGGGCATCAGGATCATGTCCGACTCATTGATCCCCTTCCAGCCTTCGATAGATGAGCCGTCAAACATCTTGCCCTCTTCAAAGGTACCCTCATTGATCTGGGTGATCGGCATGGTAACGTGCTGCTCCTTGCCGTGGGTATCGGTAAAGCGGAAATCGACGAATTTGGCGCCAGTATCCTTTATAAGCTTCATTACATTTGCTGCAGACATCGGTGGCCTCCCAATGATGTGTCTATATTGAAGTATACCTGTTCGGGTTATCTAAATTTACGATTCGCGATAAATTAGCATGAAACATGCCATAAGAATAATTCATTGAATTTCAACACAATAATTCAAAATGGCCGGCTTTCACACAAACATAACGCACAATAATGGTGCAACATGCGCTGTATTGCACTATTATTGTGCGCTGTTGAAAAAGATCTCGATCTTCCGAATCTCTTCCATCTTCTCTGCAACACCAGTCAAGCGGTCAATCTCGCGCCGCTCCTCATCACTGGAGGGCATCGCCTCAGCCGGCAAACAGAGCTCAACCTCGATCTTACCGTCCAGATAGTGAAGGGTGAGTCGGCAGATACTACTCGCAATCTTAAGCCCCTGCCACTGTTCGTGCAGCCACCCCTCAACACTGGCGCGGTTTGGCAGGTGGAGGCTGGGTGCCATCTGTTCATCGTCCTCCGGGTCGATGTGCACCATCACATCAGCCACCTCATCGACCTCTCTGATCAGGCGCCGTCGCACCTTCTCGCCAATGTAGTGTCCCTCCGATACGCTAAGTTTCGGATCGACCAGAACATGTACATCGACCAGCGCCTCACCACCCATTCTCCGGGTACGCAGCAGGTGCAGCTCCCGCACCCCGCCGACACTGAGGATCTCCTTTTTGATCACCTCTACCCGCTCCGGGTCCAGTGCCGTATCGACCAGCTCATGCAGGCTCTGCCACACCAGATCCCAGCCGATCTTCGCCACCATCACCCCGACGAGTACCGCCGCGATGGCGTCAAGATACTCCAGCCCCGCCATGGTGCCACCCACACCGATCACCACCACAACAGAGGAGATGGCATCGGTTCGGCTATGCCAGGCATTGGCCTTGAGCATGTTCGAGTTGAGTTTGCGCGCAACACGCATGGTGTAGTGGAAGATCCACTCCTTGGAGAACACAGAGAAAACAGCAATCGCCAGGGCCCAGAGCCCCGGCTGCAATAGCCCCTCTGGGTGAAACAGGCGATCGACGGCATCCCAGGCGATCCCTGCCGCGACCAGAATTAGTGCCGAGCCAAGAGCGACTGTCGCTACGGTCTCAAAACGACCATGGCCATAGGGGTGATCCTCGTCAGCCTCCTTGCTGCCGTGCTTGGCGGCGAATAGCACCATAAAGTCGGTGGCGAGGTCCGACAGCGAGTGGACCCCATCGGCGATCAATGCCTGAGAGTTTGCCATCCAGCCAAAGAGGATCTTGAGCACACCAAGCGTCAGGTCGAGGGCTGAACCAATCAGAGTCACCCTGCGGATCTCGCCGTAACGGCTATCACCCCTCTCTGGCAGGTCGTGGTGATGATGGTGGTGGTGATGTCCGCCCATAGATTTTTCCTCTTCTACGCCTCACCCACCTCAATTAGCAGGGTAATTTCTCCACTCGCTTCCCGCGTCTCCAGCACCCTATGGCCGTTGATGCGGCACCAGGCGGGGATATCGTTCACCACCCCCGGGTCGGTGCAGACCACCTCCAGGGTATCGCCGGGGGCAAGCTCCTCCACCCGGTTCTGTGTGCGGATCACCGGCATCGGGCAGAGCAGTCGGCGGGCGTCCAATTCATATTTCATCAATTTATATCATCCACTTATCTTTGAGCTCGGTCGGCCCCAATGGCTCCACCTCGACACTGTATGGCTCCTCACCCGGTTTGTGGATCTCCACCGTCACCCTCTCCGCCATCTTGCCCTTGCTATAGCGGGCGGCGATGCGAGCGGCGAGCAGCAGGTCGCTCTCCGCTGGTTCTCCATCTACCAACACCATCGGCCCCGGATGGGAGGTAGTGTACATGTGGATGAACTGCTTCTTATAGCCCATCAGGAAGTTGTTCTCCCCCTCCTCACGGCTGACGATTAACTTAAAATGGGGGGCAGGACGGATGTGGCGTCCCACCTTGAGCAGCATAATGTCATCCATCTCATATTCGCGGTTGCCGCGCCCCTGCCACAGGTCCACCAGCTTGCGCGAGTAGGCCTCGTCGGTGAGGAAGCAACAGCCGCCGGCGGGGGAGGCGTACTCCTCAAAACCAAACTCTGCTGCCAGCGCCATCTGCGGTTTGCGGTTACGGCCGGAGAAGCCATAGAGACTGTCACGACTCACCCACCCCTCACGCTCGGGCAGGGTAGGAGAAAGGTTCTTCGCGCAGAGCGGGCGCAGCAGGCGCTCCTGCGCCCCCGACTCACGCGCTACTACCGGCATCGTATCCTTGCGTTGTGACATCGGCCGCTGCCCAATCACCTCACCAGTGATGATGAAGTCGAATCCCTTCTTCTCCGCCCACTCCAGTGCCTTCTGCACCATGAAGATCTTGCAGTCGAGGCAGGGATTCATGTTGGCGCCATAACCGTGCTTGGGGTTGAGCAGCACATCCTTGTACTCCTCGACGATGTCGATGATGTGTAGCTTGATCCCCAACTGCTCCGCCGACCAGAGGGCGTTATTACGCTTAGGCTTCGCCTTGTCCTTCTTGCGAATGGCGTGGGTGTGTCCCTCCACACAGAAACCGGTGAAGAAGTTAATGCCCTCGACATGGATGCCCTGTTCAAGCATCACCTTGGCGGCGAGGAGGGAATCGAGGCCGCCGGAGATAAGGGCGACCGCCTTGCGTTGCTGGGTCATGAATAAGCGGGATCTAGTCGTATACAGGGGGAGCCATTGTAGCTGATCGTGTGGGTAATGGCAGGTTTTGCCATCTCTATCCGCTATACCATTCGTAATATCACCATGTAATACATAGTGTGACACAGTGCGAACGGGGCTGACTTTTGCTCTAGCGTAGACGTAGGGTCAGGTTTTATGGATGAGTAGTGTTGTTGTCGTGGGGAAGGTGTTGGGAAAGGGCTTTGAGCCCTTAAATCTTGAGCCAATTCTGCCTAATACATCTGCACATAGAATCCGTATAGTCCGGCTTTGATGGCCCGAGCAGGCTAATAAACCCACCTCGGGCGGAGATCACAGATGGAGTATTCGCGCAGCTCACCGCACTACCAACATGGCAAAAGTTAGTTTATAGTCAGATAAAACAACGAGTTGAGAAGGATGCTCATTACGATGATTAGCAAGACCCACCACGACACTCGCGCAAAACAACCACACAGCAGGATTCTATGTTTATTGTAATAGACAGATTCTGTCTAGTTCCAAAAATACCGATTCTGTCTAAATCACGTTAGGCATAAAAAATGAAACTATATAGTTACGTCATAACTCATGATTATGGTTTCGCCCCAAATCCTTTTGGAGGTTTTCTAACGCTTGCTACATGTATGCCGCAAATCCGAAGAAGTGCACAAATCGGAGATTGGTTGATGGGTACAGGATCAACGGACGGGGTTGGTGTAGATAGGCTTATATTTTTAGCAAAAATTACTGGAAAACCTTCTTTAGCAGACTATTCAATATTGGATAAATATAGAATAAAGATTCCAAATTCATGTGAAGAAAAATGGGCAAAACGAGGCGACAATATCTATTTTCAAAATGCCGATGGAGAATGGAATCAAAGAAGTAATCCTTTTCATGGTGAAGAAGAAATGGCGCATGATCTTAGCGGTTTAAATGTGCTGGTTTGTGATGAGTTTTGGTATTTTGGAGCTAGCGCCCCAATTATCCCTGTAGAGCACAGGCATCTAATTAAAAAAGGGCCAAACTGCAAGGCAAATGAAAACAAAGATGTAACGTCTTTCTTACATTGGGTCAGCACAAGAAAGAGAGGTATAAATGGTAATCCATCCAGCATCAATGCATAACAAGTCGCTCGTTCGGATACATACTACGCTGCGCTTCGTATGCACCGCACAGCTTCGACGTTAGCTGCAAAAGAAGGATAAATAATGACTCAGCAGCATTTCGGAAATGCTCAAGAATTAATTGACGCTTTTGGTATAAGTAATAACGAGAAATATTCTCGAATAACTCCGCTAAACGATCGCAAGATCGGTTTTAGTATACAAAGAGAATATCCAAAAGATATTTTATACTCCCCGTTAGTCAATGGTAATGGTCAAGATGACACTGTTGTACTTATACATGTTGTATATGCACATCCTGAAGAAATAAAAACGGAATTCGACTCTCACAAAGTACCGCTAATTATAAGAGCAGTGACACATAGTCGTTATAGAGTCGATCATTTTGACTACGATTTTAGTGATCCAAATTCTCCAACAAAAGAATCAATTGAAAAAACAAAGGCAACACCAATGCCAGTTGCATTGAATTTTGATAATGAATTCTTCTTTGATCACCACTCAAACACATTTCTAGATCATACGCATGAACCTCTTAGTGGTGAGCAAATATTGGAAATAGTATATAAAGCGCATTGTGATACTGCGCATCGCAAGAGAGGGCGTATTATTCGCACCAAATTAAAGTATCAGAGCTTTGCATCGGCATTCTTTGGAGTCATCATTAACATCTTAATATCTATTTTAACTAAGTTATTTGGTAGGACGCTGGATGATAATGAAACATCATCAGGATATTACAGGGGCTATCAAAGAAAGAACCTTAAGAAATTAAGTACTGAAAGCCTAGATGTCTTTGGATACAAAACAGCACGTAGTGTCATAATATTGTTTTGCTTAATTTCTGCCGTTGCTTTTTTCATAAAATATAAGTTCGGTATTCAGACTCCATATCTAAGTAAAGTATTTTCAGATAGTTTTTTAGCACTTACGCACTCGCTTATACTGCTATGGTTTTTGGATGTTGTTATGCCATTGATAATATTTCATATTATTAATATTTTAATAAAAACAAGAACAAATATCTCATTTAAAAAGTTTAAAGTATGAAAGCAGCTAACATTACGCTCCAGTTGATTACCAAAAGCGACGCACCTAGCGTCGCTATGCTTTTGCTGTCAACTGAGCTAAGTCGTTAGGTGAATGAATGATGTTTTCTAAATTATTTAATGTTTTTACCAACAGAAAGGAACCACATAAAAGAAGCATTGATTCGTTATTTGAGGCTGCTAAAAAAGGTGACCCTGAATCACAGTATTTGCTTTCATTAAAATACTT
The DNA here is from genome assembly GCA_029879245.1 of Chromatiales bacterium. Lineage (GTDB taxonomy): Bacteria > Pseudomonadota > Gammaproteobacteria > Thiohalomonadales > Thiohalomonadaceae > JAPHSX01. The sequence continues at coordinate 42,160 of JAOUQQ010000005.1, forward strand.
GTATGGTGATGAAATAGAAAAAGATGAAGGCGCATTTGAAAGGTGGGCTTTATCTGCATATGAACAAGGTTGCGCTGATGCTCTATACAAATTAGCGCATTACCATAGAAACTCTGAAGGCAGTATGAGAGCTGATTTAAAAGGCGAAAAAACTATACCTCACATAGAGTTGGCATATAAAGAATTCGAAATTTTAGCAAAATCTGGGTTACTTGAGGCTCAGGAAATACTTGGTGATATGTATAGGGTCGGTGAAGGTTTTGGAATAGAAGAGGATAAAGAGAAGTCATTAAAATGGTATGAGGTTGCGGTTAGTAATGGGTCTGAGCGTGCACGAGAAATCGTCAAGTATATGAAAGAAAATGAACTTTAATAATATCAAAAATCCATGGGCTCAGCTCTAGCTCTTAACCCACTAGTCTGCTGGTGTTAGTGTGTGTAAGGCTAAACTCCAGACTTGGTCCTATTCACACACCCACCTTCCTTTCAGCCAGCAGTGCCAAACCTCCTTGTGAATATGTACCCTACGTACTACGGTATAACCTCACAAATGTGCTTTGTCCTCTCTTCTTTTTTATAGTCGGTAGCAACGGTAACAGGCATACCTTGTGCCATGCCCTCTACTATTTTCCCACATTTGGAGAGCTCTTCTAAGACAGGTTTTTTTGACATCTCTATGCTGTATGAGAGTGCCAACTTCTCTGCCTCGTCGCGTTTGCCATCTGTGCAGAGTTTGCGTGCATTATCTTCAAACTTCTTCTGCTCGCGCTCCATCTCTTTGAGTTGTTTTTTATCTATCTTCTCTATGCATGTCTGGAACTTTGACATTTGTTCCATCATTTTTTGCATATCAGCTTGATTCATCCCTTGAGGGGCAGCCGCGTGTGATAGTGCTGATACGAGAAAGAGTGTTACAAAAATAAGCGGGCGCATCGTCATCTCCTTATTGTGAGCTTTCAGGCAAATTTTCCGTCCGACAATACCAGAGTAGGTGTCTCTACACAAAAGGGAACGTCATCCCCCACCCGCTCTACATTGGGCATCTTTACGCTCGCAATTTGTACCCTTACCTGTTTTCCCCACCCCGCCCACGCTATAATCCCCGACTTTCGCACTATATATAGAGAAGGGTTACACCTTGAGCGCCACACATACACCCGATGTCTCCACCTTTCAGGGACTCATCTTCGCCCTACAGCACTACTGGGCCGAACAGGGCTGCGTAATCCTGCAGCCGCTCGACATGGAGGTGGGTGCTGGCACCTTCCACCCCGCGACCTTCCTGCGCGCCATCGGCCCGGAGCCCTGGAGCACCGCCTATGTGCAGCCCTCGCGCCGTCCCACTGACGGGCGCTATGGTGAGAACCCCAACCGCCTGCAGCACTACTACCAGTTCCAGGTGATCATCAAACCCTCACCGCTCAATATCCAGGAGCTCTACCTCGGCTCGCTGAAGATGCTCGGCATCGACCCGCTTGAGCACGACATCCGCTTCGTCGAGGATAACTGGGAGTCGCCCACCCTTGGTGCCTGGGGCCTCGGCTGGGAGGTGTGGCTCAACGGCATGGAGGTGACCCAGTTCACCTACTTCCAGCAGGTGGGGGGGATCGACTGCCGCCCGGTCACCGGCGAGATCACCTACGGCCTGGAGCGCATCGCCATGTACCTGCAGGGTGTGGAGAGTGTCTTCGACCTGGTGTGGACCAACGGCCCCAACGGCCCGGTCACCTATGGCGATGTCTTTCACCAGAACGAGGTGGAGCAGTCCACCTACAACTTTGAGCACGCCGATGTGGACTATCTCTTCGGCCTGTTCGACCAGTGCGAGAAGGAATCAGGTAAGCTCATCGAGGCGGGGCTGCCGCTGCCCGCCTACGAGCAGGTACTGAAGGGTTCCCACACCTTCAACCTGCTCGACGCACGCAAGGCGATCTCCGTCACCGAGCGCCAGCGCTACATCCTGCGGGTGCGTACCCTGGCCCGCGCCGTAGCCCAGGCCTACTACGAGGCGCGTGAAAAACTCGGCTTCCCGATGCTGAAGAAGGGGGGCAACTAAGATGATCAAGCAGGACCTCCTGATCGAGATCGGCACTGAGGAGCTTCCGCCGACCGCGCTGAAAAAACTCTCCGACGCCTTCACCCGCGGCATCGTCGATGGGCTGGAGAAGGCCGAGCTCGCCTTTGGCGAGGTGAAGCCCTACGCCACACCGCGCCGCCTGGCGGTGCTCATTCACAACCTCGACACCCAGCAGTCCGACCGCGAGGTGGAGCGCCGTGGCCCAGCCGTTAATGCCGCCTTCGACGATGATGGCAACCCCACCAGGGCGACCGAGGGCTTCGCCCGCTCCTGTGGCGTTACCGCCAGTGACCTGGAGAAGCTGGAGACCGACAAAGGGGCGTGGCTGGTCTTCCGCACCACCCAACAGGGTCAGGCCACTGCTGGCCTCATCCCCGCCATCGTGCAGGAGTCACTCAACAAGCTCCCCATCCCCAAGCGGATGCGCTGGGGCGCCCTCGATGCCGAGTTCGTACGCCCGGTCCACTGGGTGGTGCTGCTCTTTGGCGACGATGTGATCGATGCCGAGATCCTGAGTGTGAAGAGTGGTCGTGATACCTACGGCCACCGCTTCCACCACCCGGACCCGATCTTCCTCGGCGAGCCGGCTGCCTATGCGCCGATCCTCGAGACCACCGGTCATGTGATCGCCGACTTTGCCGACCGCCGTGAGGCGATCCATGCCCAGGTGATGGAGGCGGCAGAGAAGAGCGGCGGCAAGGCGGTGATCGACGAGGATCTCCTCGACGAGGTGACCGGGCTGGTGGAGTGGCCGCTGGCGGTGGTCGGCAGCTTTGAGGAGCGCTTCCTTAAGGTACCCGCCGAGTGCCTGATCTCGGCGATGAAGGGTCACCAGAAGTATTTCCACATGGTCGATGAGGCGGGCAGGCTGATGCCCAACTTTATCACCGTGAGCAACATCGAGAGCCGCAAGCCTGAGTTTGTGCGCGAGGGGAACGAGCGGGTGATCCGCCCGCGCCTCACCGATGCCGACTTCTTCTGGAACCAGGACAAGAAGCAGAGGCTGGAGGCCCGGCTGGAGACCCTCAAATCGGTCACCTTCCAGAACAGGCTCGGCTCCGTCTACGACAAGAGCCAGCGCGTCGCCGCCATAGCCGAATACCTTGCCGGCGAGATTGGCGGCGATCCCATCAAGGCCAAGCGCGCTGCGCTGCTCGCCAAGTGTGACCTGATGACCGACATGGTCTTCGAGTTCACCGAGCTGCAGGGGATCATGGGTCGCTACTACGCCACCCACGATGGCGAGGATGCCGAGGTAGCCGCGGCACTCGACGAGCAGTACATGCCGCGCTTCGCCGGTGACGAGCTGCCCGCCGGCAGGGCGGGGCAGGCACTGGCCATCGCCGATAAGCTTGACACCCTGATCGGGATCTTTGGTATCGGCCAGGTGCCAAGCGGCGACAAAGACCCCTTCGCCCTGCGCCGCGCCGCCCTCGGCGCGTTACGCATCATCATCGAGCGGGCGCTCGATATCGACCTCAAGGCGGCACTGGAGCACAGCGCTGAGACCAATATCGGTCTGTTTGACAACCCGCAGGTGATCGGCCAGGTGTTCGACTTCATGATGGGTCGCCTCAAGGCCTACTACGCAGATAGCGGCGTTGCCCCCGACACCTTCGAGGCGGTGCTGGCGCAGCAGCCAACCCGTCCCCTCGACTTCGATGCACGTCTTAGGGCGGTGACTACCTTCCGCCAGTTGCCGGAGGCCGAATCGCTGGCCGCCGCCAACAAGCGGATCGGCAACATCCTGAAGAAGGCGGAGCAGGCGATCCCCGAGGCAGTCGATAACTCCCTCTTTACCGACGCGGCGGAGAGCGCCCTCTACGCAAAGGTTGATGCCATGGCCGCGAAGGTCGCGCCGCTCTTCGCCGAACGCGACTATGAATCTGCACTCAAGGCGCTTGCGGCGCTACGTCCCGAGGTCGACACCTTCTTCGATGAGGTGATGGTGATGGCCGAAGATGCTGCGGTGCGTGGCAACCGCCTTGCCCTGCTGTCAAAACTCAGCGGTCTGTTCCTCGAGGTGGCAGACCTGGGACAACTTCAGGGATAGGGGAGAACAATGACAGAACGTAATCTTGACTCCTATCGCGAGATGCTCGCCGCAGTGCAGGCCTTTCACGACAAGCACGACTTCAAAAACAAGGGCGGTGAGGAGATGACCTACCGCATGGCGCTGATGGCCGAGGAGCTCGGCGAGATCGGCGCCTGCGTTACCAAGGGGAAGGCGAAGGAGAAGCTGGCCGAGGAGGTTGCCGACCTCTTCATCCTCCTTATCGGCACCGCCATCGCCCAGGAATTCGACCTGAATGACGCCTTCTGGGCCAAGATGGACAGGATCATGAAGCGCGAGTCGAAGATGGTGAATGGCCGTATTCGCGTCTCGGAGTTTCGCGACTAGTATGAAACTCATCATCCTCGACCGTGATGGTGTCATCAACCGCGACTCCGACGACTTCATCAAATCGGTAGATGAGTTTGTCACCCTGCCTGGTAGTGTGGAGGCAATCGCCCGTCTCAATCAGGCCGCCTACCGCGTCGCCATCGCCACTAACCAGAGCGGCATCGCCCGCGGCTACTACGATATCGACACCCTCAACGCTATGCATGAGAAACTGCGCGCTGAGCTTGCTCTTCATGGTGGCTCTATCGATATGATCGCCTACTGTCCTCACGGCCCGGACGATGCGTGTGACTGTCGTAAACCCCTGCCCGGCATGTACCATGAGATTGCAAGGCGTTTTGATATTTCACTCAATGGGGTGCCTGTCGTTGGCGACTCCCTGCGTGACCTTCAGGCGGCGCAGGCGGTTGAGGCAATGCCAATTCTGGTCCGCACCGGTAAGGGGAAGCATACTCTCGCCAAGGGGGAGGGGCTGGAGGGGATCTCCGTTTTCGATGACCTCGCCGCTGCCGTTACCGCCCTGCTGGAGGGATAACCATGCTTGCGCTCCGTGCCATTCTCTTCTACCTCGGCCTCTCCATTGCCACTATCCTGGTTGTAGGTCTCAGCCCTCTCGCCTTCCCCTTTGCGCAAAGGCTCCGATCAAAATATATCTCTCTCTGGGCTCACGCTGTGATGTGGTGGCTTAAAGTCACCTGCAACCTCACCATTAAGGTTGAGGGCAGGGAGCATATTCCGGCCGATAGTAACGGTATCATCCTTGCCAAACACCAGAGTGCCTGGGAGACCATCGCCATGCAGACCATCTTTCCGCCACAGACCTGGGTGCTGAAACGTAGTCTGTTACTGATACCCGTCTTTGGCTGGGGCCTTGCCCTGACCCGCCCCATTGCCATCGACCGTACGGCGGGTAAAAAGGCCCTTAAGCAGGTTATCGATCAGGGGATCGCCCGCCTCCAGCAGGGGTTGTGGGTTGTTATCTTCCCTGAGGGGACCCGCACCAGTCCTGGTGAGCAGAGACGCTATGCCATTGGTGGCGCCATGCTGGCGGAGAAGAGCGGCTACCCGGTCGTACCGGTCTGCCACAACGCCGGTGAATTCTGGTCTAAACAGGCCTTTACCAAGAAGCAGGGGGAGATCACCCTTGTTATCGGCGCACCCTTTAGCCCCGCAGGCATGTCTGCAGGCGAGATAAACGAGCGTGTGGAGCAGTGGATCGAATCGACCTATCAGCGTATTACCACCTTATAATATTAATCCATTTTATGCTATCATCGGTGGATATGTAGCTTCTCCGCCCAGGTAGTAACCTCTTCAGCGGCCTCTCGCTGACTCCCTCTACATGGAACATCACTGCGGATCAGCCCCGAACAGACACCGTTCGGCAAGTTTTTGTATTAAATTTAAAGGGTTAATAGATATGCATAACCATCGTACCAGTGTCACCCAGTTCATCATCGAGGAGCAGCGCAAGCTCGCCGGCGCCACCGGGGACTTCACCTCTCTGCTTAACGACGTCTTTACCGCCTGCAAGGTGATCTCCAACCTGGTCAACCACGGAGAGCTGGTTGGTGTACTGGGTGCTGCCGGCTCCGAGAACGTACAGGGTGAGGAGCAGAAGAAGATGGACATCATCACCAACGACATCTTCCTGCAGACCAACGAGTGGGCAGGCCACCTCGCGGCAATGGCCTCAGAGGAGATGGATGACATCTATCAGATCCCGGCCGGTAACCCAAAGGGTAAGTACTTGCTCACGTTCGACCCGCTCGACGGCTCCTCTAATATGGACGTCAACGTCTCTGTGGGGACCATCTTCTCCATCCTGCGTTGCAAGGGTAATTGCGTTAATCCAACCGCAGAGGACTTTCTGCAGCGTGGCACCGAGCAGGTCGCCGCTGGATATGCCATCTACGGACCCTCTACCATGCTGGTGATCACCACCGGTCAGGGCGTCAATGGCTTCACTCTGGATCAGAATATCGGTGAGTTTGTACTCACTCATCCTAATATGACCATTCCGGAAGAGACTCGCGAATTCGCCATCAACGCCTCCAATATGCGCCACTGGGAGGCCCCGGTTAAGCGCTATGTAGATGAGTGTCTGGCCGGTAAAGAGGGCCCGCGTGGCGAGGACTTCAACATGCGCTGGGTCGCCTCAATGGTGGCCGAGGTTCACCGCATTCTTACCCGTGGCGGCGTCTTCATGTACCCGCTTGACGAGAAGATGAAGGCCAAGGGTACCGAGGGCAAGCTGCGCCTGATGTACGAGGCCAATCCGATGAGCTTCATCGTTGAGCAGGCGGGCGGAGCCTCCACCACCGGGCGTATTCGCATCATGGACATTCAGCCCAGCGAGTTGCACCAGCGTGTACCGGTAGTTCTCGGCTCCAAGAATGAGGTAGAGCGCATCACCTCATACCACAACGAGTAAGTACTAACTTACTTGTTATAAAGAAAGGGAGGCGTTGCCTCCCTTTTTTATGTGAATAATATTGATGCCGTTTTGGCAAACACCAGCAGGATCACCAAAATAACAAAGAACATTACCTCTTTACTGTTCATTTATGACCATCCCTGGCCCCTGCTCATCACACGTCCAGGTTCTCCACGTAGAGGGCGTTCTGCTCGATAAATTCCCGACGCGGCTCGACCTGATCACCCATAAGAGTGGTGAAGATCTCATCAGCGGCAATGGCATCCTCAATCGTTACCTGCAGCAGGCGGCGGCTCTCAGGGTTCATGGTGGTCTCCCACAGCTGCTCCGGATTCATCTCACCCAGACCCTTGTAGCGCTGAATGTGCTGACCGCGCTTCGCCTCCTCCAGCAGCCACGCCAGGGCCTGCTTGAAGCTCACTATCTCCTGTTTCCGTTCGCCTCGCTGAATATAGGCGCCTTTACCTATTAACCCCTGAAGCTCCTCCCCCAGCTTGCGAATCGCCTGATATTCGGTCGTTGCAAAGAAATCGGTATGAAAACTGTAGTCATTGGCCACACCGTGTCGCCACTCACTTATCACCACATTTTCAATCATTCCCGTGGCGCTGCGCTGCAGCTGCATGGTAAAGCGCCTCTCTGCACCACACTCCTCGTTCAGTGCAGCAAGCGCCTGGTTAAACCAGGGTTCAATCTCTCCACTCTCGTAAGCCGATGCATCAACTGCCTCAAGGTTGATAAATTTCTCCAGCAACAGGGTGTTGTAGCGACGACCTAAACGGGTTGTTATCCCCATAACCTGCTGGTACTGCCTGGCGAGCTCCTCAAGTGCAACCCCTGAGATGGCCGGGGCAGAATCATCCACATGCAGTTCGGCATTATCGATTGCAATCTGTAACAGGTAACTGTTCAGCTCCTGGTCATCCTTCACATAACGCTCCTGCTTACCCTTCTTCACCTTATAGAGCGGTGGCTGCGCAATATAGATATGGCCACGATCGACCAGCACCGGCATCTGCCGATAGAAGAAGGTGAGAAGGAGAGTACGTATGTGTGAGCCATCCACATCGGCATCGGTCATGATAATGATACGGTGGTAGCGCAGTTTATCGGGATTGAACTCTTCACGACCGATACCGCAACCCAGAGCGGTGATCAGGGTACCGACCTCCTGTGATGAGATCATCTTGTCAAAACGCGCCTTCTCCACATTGAGGATCTTCCCCTTCAGCGGCAGTATTGCCTGGTTCTTGCGGTCACGCCCCTGCTTTGCAGAACCGCCCGCGGAGTCACCCTCCACCAGATAGAGTTCTGAGAGGGCAGGGTCCTTCTCCTGGCAGTCGGCCAGTTTTCCCGGCAACCCAGCCACATCAAGGGCTCCTTTACGGCGCGTCATCTCCCGTGCCTTACGAGCGGCATCTCGAGCCCGAGCGGCGTCTACCACCTTACCAGCGATAATTTTCGCATCGGCTGGTCGTTCCAGCATGAAGTCGTTAAACTTCTCTGCGACCAGCGACTCAACAACACTCTTTACCTCAGACGAGACCAGTTTATCTTTCGTTTGAGAGGAGAACTTAGGGTCTGGAACCTTTACCGAGAGTACCGCGGTAAGCCCCTCACGGGCATCATCACCACTTGGAGTTACTTTCGCCTTTTTCGCCAGCCCCTCACTTTCAATATAGTTATTAATCGTACGAGTAAGTGCTGCCCTGAATCCGGCGAGGTGAGTTCCTCCATCTCGCTGGGGGATGTTGTTGGTAAAACAGAAGATATTCTCCTGATAGGCATCGCTCCACTGCATCGATACCTCAACACCAATATCATCCTTCATCGCAGAGAAGTGGAGGACTGTCTCGTGAAGAGGGGTTTTATTGCGGTTGAGGTGTTCAACAAAGGCGCTGATCCCCCCCTCATATTCGAATAGATCCTCTTTGGCTGTCCGCTCATCGACCAGGTGAATACGCACCCCAGAGTTGAGAAATGAGAGTTCACGCAGACGCTTTGCCAGAATATCGTAGTGATACTCGGTATCAGCAAAGATTTTTTCACTCGGCTTAAAGCGTACCTCTGTACCGGTATGGCTGCTAACTCCAATCTCCTTTAGCGGATATTGAGGTTCACCCAGTGCGTACTCCTGCTGGTACTTCTTGCCATTACGGCCAATAGTCAGTTTCAAGCTTTCGGATAGGGCGTTTACTACCGAGACCCCCACCCCATGCAGACCACCGGATACCTTGTAGGAGTTATCGTCAAATTTACCCCCGGCATGGAGAACCGTCAGGATAACCTCAGCTGCAGATCGCTGCTCCTCCTCATGGAAGTCGACGGGTATACCGCGCCCGTTATCACGTACCGATACAGAACCATCACTGTGTATCACCACATCAATCTGGGTACAGTGTCCCGCTAAAGCTTCATCGATGGCGCTATCTACTACCTCAAAGACCATATGGTGCAGACCCGTGCCGTCATCGGTATCCCCAATGTACATCCCTGGACGCTTGCGAACGGCATCCAACCCCTTTAATACCTTGATACTGGACGAATCGTACTCACTCATAAATCCACTCCGGTTATAACTACGAACATTATAACATCTCTTTCACTTGACCATGTTCCACGTGGAACACTTTACTTTCACTCCACCTCTCCGTCTCTATCAAGGACTGGTCTGGTGTTGATATAAAGATCTGAGAACCGACATCATGAAGTATATTAATAAATAACTCGCGGTGAACTGGATCTAGCTCTGCAGCCAAATCATCAATAAGAAAGACAGGGCGTCGTCCCGTTAAATTAAAGAGATGAAGCGTCTGTGCCAACCTAAGTGCAACAACAACCAGTTTCTGCTGTCCTCTAGAGAGAAGTTCCGAGGCCTTGCCATTGTTACTTCTGATTACAAGATCAGCACGGTGAGGTCCAACCGTTGTGTATTTAAGCTTTAAATCACTCTCTAACGACGTTTCGAGTGCACTGGATAAGCTGTATCCACTCGGCCAGCCCTGTCTATATTGAAAGTTAATCTCTACATCGGGTAGTAGGCGGGTGAGCAGATCATAAGTAAAGAGAGTAATTTCGTCGACAAATCGTCGTCTTAGCGCCGTTATTTCCTCTCCATACTGTGCAAGTTGACTGTTCCAATGGGAAAATTCAGCTCTGTCTTCATTTAACCGTAATAGGGCATTGCGTTGCTTAAGTACACGAAGGTAGTTGGATGAGTGATAATGAAACGTGTGTTCCACGTGGAACAATGACCAATCGATAAAACTGCGCCTCTTTTCAGAACCCTCTATTAACAGTGAAATACTTTCAGGAGAGATTATCTGAAGGGGTAGGAGTTGTGCGAGCTGCGATCGACGACTGAGGTCTACACCATCAAGCCGGGTTGTATGGTTCAGGTCTCTGCATCTACGTAGTCCAATCTTATGTAGTAAATCGTCCTCTGCAATCTCAGTAAATAATGTAAAACAGGGTGAGTCGTAGTGAATTAAAGAGGCAAACTTATTGGTACGGAATGAGCTCCCTGTAGCGAGATAGTGTATAGCTTCAATGAGGCTACTTTTACCTGACCCGTTGCTTCCTAGGATAAGGTTAAGGGAGGGTGAGGGATTAAATGAGGTTGAAGACAGATTTCTAAAATCTGTAACCTCAACCCGATTAAACTGCATAGATGCTTATAGTCTCATCGGCATAACAACATAGCGTGAGCTGTCATCGCCTAGCGCGGTAATGACACAACTGCTATTAGGGTCTAAGAGAGTCAGCTCAACCTCATCAGTGCTAATGGCATTGAGTGCATCGACTAGATACGAAACATTGAAGCCTATTTCAAGCTCGTCATGCTGAAAATTGATGTCAATCTCTTCAACTGCCTCCTCTTGCTCAGGATTATTTACAGTTGCCCTAAGGAGGTTATTAGAAAAATTCATCCTGATACCACGGTATTTTTCGTTAGAGAGGATGGAAGCTCTGAGCAGGCCCTGGCGTAATAGCTCACGATTAGCGGTAACAATCTTCTGGCCACCCTTTGGAATAACGCGATCATAGTCAGGGAAACGGCCATCAATTAATTTTGAGGTGAAAACGATTTCACCAAGATCTATACGTATGAAATTGTTATTGATCTGAACGGTACAGCCGTCATCAGAATCTGAGAGAAGTCTGGTAAGTTCTATGATTCCTTTACGAGGGACAATAATCTGTTTGATATCGCCGTTACTGATGTCACATGCCTTTTCACTCAAAGCAAGACGATGACCATCTGTTGCAACAGCACGTAATGAAGTGGGATTTAACTCTAATAACAGTCCATTCAGGTAATAGCGGACATCCTGATTTGCCATGCAGAAATGAGTCTGGTCAATCAGGTGCTTCAATAGACCTTGAGAGATAGTAAATTCTCTGGCAGCGGTAATCGATTCACTGGATGGAAAATCGGTTGTTGGAAGGGTGGCTAGTGTGAAACGACTCTTTGCTGAACGAATAATAGCCTTGTTATCATCTACTTCTATCTCTAACTGCGAGGCATCAGGAAGGCTCTTACAGATATCCATAAACTTGCGTGCAGGTAGGGTGATTTCACCTCTATCACTTGATGAAAAATCAGTGGTACTTGCCATCAATTCAACTTCGAGATCTGTCCCTGTCAGTGTTACTTTATCACTATCAACTAAAAGAAGAACATTAGAGAGAATTGGCAAGGTTTGACGTTTCTCGACAACACCACTTACCACCTGTAAAGGTTTGAGAAGTGACTCTTTGCTGATATTGATCTTCATACGATCTGTCCTGATTATTAATAAATATATTTTTATATATAGTTTATTGTTGTTATTACAGAGGTTGTTTTCTGTGGATAACCCAATAATCTATATAAATTACAGTGCATTACATGTTTATTAAAAGCCCTAATTAGCAGTAGTATCAACTGTGGATAAGTTGTTAGCCACTGTTAATGAATCTAAGTGAGCATTTTTGTCCACAGGATACACCCATTATGTTGTCAGTATTCTCAACAGGTTTGCATAGTCGTCAGAAATGGCTTGATCTGACTCTTTCAGTTCCGCCACCTTTTTGCAGCCATGTATGATGGTGGTGTGATCCCGACCACCAAAGGCATCTCCAATCTCAGGAAGGCTGTGATTGGTTAGCTCTTTTGACAAGGCCATTGCTACCTGTCGTGGCCTGGCAATGGAGCGATTGCGCCGCTTGGACAACAGGTCAGCTACACGAATCTTGTAGTAGTCCGCCACAGTCTTCTGAATATTGTCTATAGTGACGAGTTTGGCCTGAAGTGCTAGCAGGTCGCGTAACGCCTCTCTGGCAAATTCTAATGTTATTGTACGTCCTGTAAAGTGTGCATTGGCCACTACTCGGCGCAGAGCTCCCTCAAGTTCACGAATATTTGATCTAATATGTTTGGCTATAAAGAATGCGACCTCATCAGTCAGTAATTCATTGGCCTGTTCCGCCTTCTTCTTCAGAATCGCAACACGTGTCTCAAGTTCAGGCGGATCAATTGCGACTGTAAGGCCCCAGCCGAACCGCGACTTTAGTCTATCCTCGAGTCCCTGAATCTCCTTGGGAAAGCGGTCGCAGGTAAGAATCACCTGGCGCTGTCCTTCAAGCAACGCATTAAAGGTGTGAAAAAACTCTTCCTGGGAACGCTCCTTGTTAGCGAAAAACTGTATATCATCGATCAACAGCGCATCAACTGACCGGTAAAAGCGCTTAAATTCCTCAATTGTGTTGTGTTGAAGAGCTTTAACCATATCGGCAACAAAGCGCTCTGAATGAAGATAGATGACCTTAGCACCAGGTTTGCGATCCATAATCAGATTACCTACCGCGTGCATGAGGTGTGTTTTACCCAAACCAACGCCTCCATATATAAAGAGGGGGTTATAGGCAGCACCAGGATTTTCACCAACCTGGATTGAAGCGGCGCGTGCGAGCTGGTTTGATTTACCCTCAACAAAATTATCAAATGTAAAAGAGGGATTAATACGACTGCGGTCTACCGCCGCCTTACGCTCCCTGTCAGGGGAGGCCAGGGTAGAAGTTATGGCATCGGCCTGCCGTGTTGGTGTAATGGGGGAAGGTGATGAGCTGCCGACCTCAAAGACAATACGAGGAGGTTGATCACTACACAGTTGTGACACCAGTTCTTCAATACGATTATGAAATCGGTCGGTAACCCAGTCCTGTACAAAACGGTTTGGAGAAAGTAAGCGCAGGACATTGTCGTTGAGTTCCGCCTGCAGTGGCCTGATCCAGGTATTGAACTGCTGCGGGGAGAGCTCCTCCTCAAGATAGGAGAGACACTGACCCCATAAGGCGACGGACATTAAAACAACCCCATATGAGAGAAGAAGAGTTACCAAGGTGATTGGGGTAGTCTAACTGTAAAGGATAAAGTTATCCACAACCACTAGCACCTGTCAGCGGGGTGAAATACTTGACAGGTTAGCGAGGCATGAAGTAAAGTGCCCGACCTTTCGCTGACGCAAGTTAGCGAGCCCCTGTAAAAGTGTAAAGTTGGACATGCTGCCATGAAAAGAACCTTTCAGCCCAGCCGTATTAAACGTGCTCGTACTCACGGATTCCGCGCCCGCATGCGTACCGTTGGTGGACGTAAAGTAATTAAGGCCCGTCGTGCCAAGGGACGTGCTCGCCTCACAGCCTGATCTTGCAAGATTGGGTTTCAAGAGTGGCGGTGAGGCGGGCCCTGTAGGGAGTCTGCGCTTCACCCGCCTGCAGAGGCTGCTAAAGCCGTCTGAATTCAAACTTGTCTTCACTGAGTCCTGCCGTGTGAGTAGTTCGCACATAACGATGCTGGCAGTGAAGAACCACCTCTGCCAACCACGTCTGGGATTGGCGATCTCAAAAAGAAACGTAAAGCTGGCGACGAATAGAAACCTGATCAAAAGAGAGATTAGGGAGAGTTTTCGCCTTCATCAGGCTATAATTGGCGGTTTTGATGTTGTCGTTATGGCAAAGGCAGGTAGTGAACTGTTATCACGGTCTGAATTACGGCAACAGATAGATGGGTGCTGGCAGAAGATGTCGAAGAGATGCGAACCATTCTGATTGCGCTGATTAAGCTTTATCGCCTGATTTTAAGCCCGATAATGGGTGGGCAGTGCCGTTTTTATCCCACATGCTCCTGCTATACCGAAGAGGCAATTGAGCGGTATGGAGCGTTACGCGGTAGCTGGATGGGGATTAAGCGAATTGGCCGCTGTCACCCGTGGCACGAGGGGGGAATAGACCCCGTCCCTGGAACCGAACACCTTTATAAGAAAGATTGAATCGATGGATTTTCAAAAGACAATTCTCTATGTCGCTCTTGGTTTTACCCTGTTAATGATCTACGAGGCGTGGCAGGAGGACTATGTCCGTCCTAAAACCGCACCAGGCGAAGTAACTACAGAGGTGGCTGCGGGAGATACACCAACACTACCGCCAGTATCCGGTAGCCAGCCAGTTCAGGGGAGTGGCGATACTCCTGTAGTCAATGCCCTGAAGAGTGGCAAACGTATCACTGTCGAGACAGACCTCTTTAATATCGAGATCGATACACGTGGAGGCGACCTTCGCCGCGCCGAGCTGAAACACTATGCAGTGAGTGGCGACAAGCCGGATGTGCCGTTCCGTTTGATGGACGACGAGCAGGGGATATTTATTGCCCAGTCTGGTCTTCTCTCAACACGAGATAGTAATAGTCCCTCCCCAGGGACCGAACAGATCTATAGCACAGCAAGCGATAGTTACACTCTTAGTGAGGGAGCAGAGTCACTGGAGGTGCGTCTCAGCTGGCGGGATGAGAGTGGTGTATCGGTGGACAAGGTCTACACCTTCTACCGTGATAAATATCTTATTGATGTACGGTTTGAAATAAGCAACGGATCGGCGAATGAGTGGAAAGGACACATGTATCGTCAACTGGCACGCAGCCGACCTGAAGAAGAGAACACCTTGTTCATGTACACCTATACGGGTGGTGTGATCTACAGTGCTGAAGAGAAATACGAAAAGATTGAATTTGATGACATGGACGATGGCAATCTCAGTCGCAATATCACCGGTGGCTGGGCGGCGATCATTCAGCACTACTTTCTTGGCGCATGGATCCCCAGCGCTGAAGAGGGAAACAGTTACTACTCCAAGGTGGTTGATAAGAGCCGCTATCTGCTCGGTATGGTCGGATCAGCTCTCAGCGTACACGCCGGTGAGAAGGGGAGTATCCGGGCCCAACTCTATGTGGGGCCAAAGATACAGGATGAACTGGAAGAGATCGCAGAAGGTCTTGAGTTAACTGTGGATTATGGTGTTCTGACCATACTGGCCAAGCCACTATTCTGGTTGCTGAAGATCATACATGGCATGGTCAATAACTGGGGTTGGTCGATCATCCTGCTAACGGTGTTGATCAAGGCGGTCTTCTATAAGTTGAGTGAGACCAGTTACAAGTCGATGGCCCACATGCGAAAGCTGCAGCCAAAGTTGCAGCAGCTAAAGGAGAATTACGGCGACGACAAGCAGAAGCTCAATGAGGCGATGATGCGAATGTATCGCGAGGAGAAGATTAATCCTCTGGGCGGCTGTCTACCAATTCTGGTGCAGATCCCGGTCTTTATTGCGCTCTACTGGATGTTACTGGAGAGTGTGGAGATCCGGCAGCAGCCCTTTATGCTCTGGATCACCGACCTGACGGCGAAAGACCCATACTTCATCCTGCCAGTGCTGATGGGTGCAACAATGCTGATCCAGCACAAGCTCAATCCGACGCCACTGGATCCGATCCAGGCAAGGGTAATGATGATCCTGCCAATCGCCTTTACCTTCTTCTTCCTCTGGTTCCCATCCGGTCTGGTTCTCTACTGGGTGGTCAATAACACCCTCTCCATCATTCAGCAGTATTACATCACCCGGGTGGTGATCGGCAACAAGTAGCGCGGAATAGAGAAAAGAATAATTGGGCGCAATGCTATTTAATAGGTTGCGCCCTTTTTGTATCAGGATGCCGCATAACTATGTCAGAAAATAGCAGAGAGACCATCGCAGCACAGGCAACTCCGGCGGGGCGGGGTGGTGTAGGGATCGTGCGTATCTCCGGGGGAAGGGTTCGTGAGTGTGCCGAGAAGATGCTGGGCCATTGTCCGAAAACACGCTATGCCGAATATCTGCCGTTTTATGATCTGAATGGCGAAGTGATTGACGAGGGGATTGCACTCTACTTTGCTGCACCAAACTCCTTTACCGGTGAAGATGTCCTTGAACTGCAGGCACATGGCGGTCCGGTAGTTATCGAACGGCTCCTTACTAACCTGCTGGAGATGGGTGTAAGAATTGCACGGCCGGGAGAGTTCTCTGAGCGAGCGTTTCTCAACGGTAAACTCGACCTGGCGCAGGCGGAGGCGATAGCTGATCTGATCGATGCAGGAAGTGAGCAGGCGGCGCGTTGTGCACTGCGATCGTTGCAGGGTGAATTTTCCAAACAAATTCATCAACTGGTCGAGCAACTGACAGAGTTACGTGTCTATGTGGAGTCGGCAATAGACTTTCCCGAGGAGGAGATCGATTTCCTTGCCGATGGACAGATCAAGCACAGACTAAATAACGTGAAACAGAGACTGGCGGAGGTAGAACGCTCTGCAGAACAGGGAAGTCTGCTAAAGGAAGGGATGACAGTTGTGCTTGCCGGACAGCCCAATGCGGGCAAGTCGAGTCTGCTCAATGCGCTGGCCGGACAGGAAACAGCCATTGTGACCGAGATTGCCGGGACAACACGTGATCTACTACGAGAGCAGATCCACATCGATGGTATGCCGTTACATATTATCGATACCGCAGGGCTGAGGGATAGTGATGATGCAGTGGAGCAGGAGGGGATACGTCGTGCCTGGAGTGCTATCGAACAGGCCGACCGAGTGCTGTTACTGGTAGAGGATGCGAGCGGTATAACAGAGAACGATAAAAAAATATTACAACGTCTGCCGAAAAATCTTCCTCACACCATCATTAGAAACAAAATTGATCTCTCCGGTAGTAGTGCGAGCGATAAAGAGGGGGTGATCAAACTCAGTGCAAAGAGTGGCGTGGGTATTGATCTGCTGCGAAACCATTTAAAAGAGAGTATGGGATACGAGGGAGAAGGTGAAGGTGCATTTATGGCGCGAAGGCGTCATCTGGATGCAATTAACAGGGCAAATGAGAATCTGCAACAATCCGAGAGACTTCTACAAACAGGAGATGGAGAATTAATGGCCGAGGAGCTAAGGCAGGCCCAGATAGCCCTGGGAGAGATCACGGGTGAGATCTCATCAGATGAGTTGCTAGGTAAGATCTTCGCATCATTCTGTATTGGTAAATAAATAACTGAGTTTAAATTAACTCAATGGCGAAAAGCATTGACAGAGCGAATCAATGAGCGAAGTGAAGCAGGTGGGATCTGGTGCTGATAGCGAATGGCAATATAGGATGAAGTGATGCGATTAATCGCTTCGCAATGTTCTGGCAATTCTCTGCAGGCACGAGTGGAAAAATCTAAAGGCCCCTCACTAGCTTCCTTTATCACACCGAGACGTTCCA
>JAOUQQ010000031.1 GCA_029879245.1 Chromatiales bacterium
TTGTGACAGAATTTCAGATAATGCTGCTGAACAGGATCACGCAAACGTGGACGTTTAATCAGTATAAAAAGAGTTATCGATAAAACTAGAAAAATCATAGAGGCGACAAGAATCAATAATAGATTCTGCCAGCTCATATCCTTAATACCGAGAGCACGCAATAATTTGTCCTGTTGCTGCCGATCAAAACCAAGTACCCACTGATTCCAGCCGTGATTCATAGAGTCCCACATTTGACGAAGCTGCAGAAAAGAACGGCGAAAACCGGAAAAGTGTTGCGATGATGCAACCGTGTTAATTAAATCGGTGGTTACAAAGCGCTGTGTGTCGACAACGTCTTCAACACGTTCAATCGGGATAGTGCTGGTGGGATCGATTCTCATCCAGCCAGTCTCATAAAGCCACACCTCAGACCATGCATGGGCACTTGATTGCCGTACAATCAGATAGTCACCAAGGTCGTTAAGCTCACCACCCTGATAACCGGTAACAACTCTGGCTGGAATACCAGCAGCACGCATTAAGGTGACAAATGAGGTGGCATAGTGCTCACAAAAACCACGACGAGTATTAAAAAGAAAATCATCGACCGGATCATCGGCTAAAAGTGGTGGCTTGCGGGTGTAGTAAAAATCATTAGCAATAAAGAATGAAAGGGCACGTTCAATAATTTCCTCTGGCGCGAGTCCTTCATTAATCCAGCTTTGAGCGAGATTTACTGTAAGAGGATTTATAGCATCGGGGAGCTGAAGTCCTGCAATGCGATGACTCTCAGTTAGTGTATTAGCGTGATAATCCAGGACAGATTGTAGCTGATAGCGTTGTTTGGTAGTGATAGGTTTAGCAGCAAGTAGTTGATAATCAGGAAGAGTGAAGGCCTGAAAATCAAAATCGTTAGGTATTAAGGCGGGAAGGTCGAGACTAAATAGCCAACTATAGCCATTAGCCTCTAGTGTGATAGTGTAGTCAACAGAATCTGAGTACGCCTCATATTCAGGTATGGCATGTAGTGCTGTCTGACGCAGCCGCTGCCAGGTTCTGCCATCGGTATACCACAATACAGGCCCGCGCCAGTAGAGACGATCCGCATCGGGAACCGGACCATTAAACTCTACACGAAAGGCAACCTCCTCTGATTCAACTAGCGACGATATGGTGCCCATACGTATCTGATCACTCAGCCCGCTCTTTGCTGTATTACTATGAGGCATTGACCATAGTGGTGCATTGAGACGTGGAAAAAGCAGAAACATCACTACCATAACAGGTAGTGACTGCAGCAGCAGACGACCAGCATAACGAAGATGAAGACGTGATGAGGAAAATCGAGAATCGGGATGATTGAGAATGATCAGAGATGTAGTTAGCAACCATACAACAAGAAGAAGGTAAAGCCCCATATAGATCGACTGATCGAAAAGAAAAGCGCCAATGACTAAAAAATAACCCAGATAGAGGGTTATTAACGCATCACGCAAGGATCTCATCTCAAGTAATTTCAAAGAAATCATTAAAGTAAGCAGAGCGACACCAGCATCACGCCCAATAAACGTTTTAAACAGCAGTATTACAGAGAAAAAACCGACAATAGTAAAAACAACACGAAGGGCACTAGTGGGCAGTGATAATCCCTTTATCTCATGAAGAAGACGCCAGAGAAAAGTAGCAAGACAGATAGCAATAAGCGGTAGCGGTAGATGAGTAAAGTGGGGAATTAATACAGTAAAAAGCGAAAAGAGCAGCCACAGCCTGCCGGTATAAGATGGTGTTAGGCTGGACTCATATCCCTTCATCTCTCTTCCTCGCCAAGACCGTAGAGGGCAAGTATTTCAAGAGAGCGACGAAAATGAATTTCACCCCTTTCTGGGGTGATCTCTGTGGAGGGCAAAAGTAGACCATAGGCGAGACCGCGAGAGTCTGCTTCTATGACCCACCGAGTAAGGCGAGAGAGTTTCTCCTCGATCGGTATATTTCCAAGAGAGTCCCAATTAAACCATAGTTGCTCACTTACACCGCCGCCAAATTGTTTAGTAACCAGACCCTGCTCGCGAGCCAGCGCCTTCCAGTGGACATGACGCAGTGAATCGCCGGAGTGATAAGGGCGCAGTGATGAGAAGTCATCATAACCTTTACCGCTATCACCGCTACTACCATCCTCAACCAGCAACTCAGTAGGAAGAGTACGGTCAGAAGAGGGTGAGGGATAGACCAGTGCCTTCATATCAAAATTGAGATAAGCCCAGGCATGAAACAGCCCGAGAGGAAAACGCGTATAAAGTGTGATCCGGCCAGGCCTGAGCCAGCCGCGTTTCTCTGTGGGATAAGGCAAGGTTAGCCAGTGACAATCACCCGCTGCTAGGTCAATGGAGTAAGGGGTCAGGCCAGAAAAATGAAGTTTGACGGAAAATCGCAGATGGCTGGAATTTGGATTACTAATACTAATGGGGAACTGAGCGGCATCACCGCAAAAAACTGGTTTTATGTGACCAGTACGAAAGATTAAACCATAAATATTTTGAAAGGTGTAGACCATCGTGATCAATGCTACGCCAGTAAGGAGAAAGGTGAAGATAAAGGCGAGTGAGTTCTGATAGTTGATGGCACCAATCAGCATAGCCAGAAGAAGGATTGAGAAGATAATTCCGTTGCCAGTTGGAATAATATAGATACGACGACGGGTTAGAACAACGGGAGAAGACTCAGGCTGGTCGCGGCGAAAAAGACGCAACAGAAATTCACGCTGCTGAGCAAACAGCTGGAGTGACATCTTAAGGGATGGCCACTTCAGAGAACGGTTTTACGGTAGCCTCCATCCCCGCGTGATGTCGATCGTCTGCCAGTTGCAAACGGTGAGCAGCGACATAAGGAAGAACCAGCTGAACATCCTCTGGCATCACATGATTTCGTCCGTGTAACAGTGCCCATGCACGCGCAGCACTAAGCAACGCAAGGCCGGCGCGAGGGGAGAGTCCGTTTAAATAGAAGGGAGAGTGACGTGAAAATTCTAGTAGAGCCTGAACATAATCGATCAAGGCATCGGAGGCATAAACAGCTTTAACCTGATGTTGTAGAGTTGTGAGCTCCTCAGGTGTGATCACAGGACGTAGCTCCTGTAACATCTCTCGACGCTCACGCCCGGCTAGAAGTTGACGCTCCGCATCACGGTCTGGATATCCGAGAGAAACGACCATTAAAAAACGATCCAGTTGGGACTCGGGAAGCGGAAAGGTGCCTAACTGATAGCTGGGATTTTGCGTGGCGATGACAAAAAATGGGTGGGGTAGAGTATAGGTTTTTCCCTCGATTGTGACCTGCTCCTCCTCCATCGCTTCAAGTAGTGCACTCTGGGTTTTTGGCGTCGCTCGATTAATCTCATCGGCAAGCACAACCTGTGAAAAGACAGGCCCAGGATGAAAATTAAAGTTACCGGATTCACGCTCATACACAGAGACACCGAGAATATCTGCAGGCAGCAGGTCGGAGGTAAACTGAATGCGGCTAAATTCGAGTCCGAGCGATCTGGCCAAAACACTGGAGAGTATTGTTTTACCTACGCCAGGAAGGTCTTCTAACAAAAGATGACCATGAGCCAGGAGGCAGGTTAGGGAAAGTTTAATCTGGTGCTCCTTTCCGAGGATAAATTGGCCTGCCTGGTCGATGAGAGGGGTTAGTTGTGTATTCATAGAGTATTATCCGCCAAGGATGCCAAACCAGAAGGCCGTGCTCTTGTTAAGAAATTCATCAAATCGCATGTAGTGTGAGCCATCACAGCTAAAGTTAAGACCAACCATGCCATTGACGACATTCAGTGATCCGGCACGTAGGTAGACATTTTCGTCGGCAAAGCGAAGCTTCTTGAAGAGTTCAAATACCTCAGAAACCCTCTCCTGAGGAATAACTGATCGAGGATGATAGGGTCTGTGTGGGTAGGCCAGTACAATATCGGCCCCTGTGAGATCGTCAATCGTAAGGATGCGATAGACAAAGGGGTCATCAACGTGCCAGATAGTGGCACGGTTACTGGAGAAGTGGAATTTACCGTGATAGACACCATGCTCTAGTATCAGCTCATTCATAATAGAGAGTACGCTGTCGATCTCCTGATCCATCAGACTATCAATCCTCTGCTGAGCAAAAACCCCACCGCGGATCGCTGGGTCACCCTTTATCTGGCGCCAGTTTTCGGGTTCCTTGTAGAGATTTTCCGTATGGGGAAGTTCACGAAGGTCAAAGTCAGCGCCGAGAAAACCGAGCATCTCTCCATCGTTGCTACGAATAATCTGAATGGCGGAAAGTGAAGGACGCTTTTTGTTGCGACTGATATAGGCGTCAGAAAGTTTAAAATCGGTAACACCAACGATGTCCTGCATATAGGGGCGATCCATACGCTCACGTGCAAAGTGGCTACTATCAATGCCGTGCTGGGTAATATTTGAGGTGATCTGTTTGCCATAGGCATCGAGAACATAGAGATGTTTACAGTATGAGAGGTGTGGTAGCGCCTGGGTCAGTACCGTTTCTAGCTCGTGGCGATTATCCAGTGCCTCTGCACAGAGGCGTGATAACTTTCGCATTGCCGTACTCAGGATTGAATCAAGCATCTGCCGCTGCAGACGAACGCTCTCTTGAAGATTGGGGCTGCTCATCAGAAAAATGAACTCCTTAACCGATTATTAGAATCAGCGTTGTAAATTGATGGCGCCACTACTGTTTATTGGCAGGGCAAAACTTCCCAGTAATTTATGATCTGCCGTGGCATTAAGATTGCCACTTAAACTGTAGTTAAGTGGCTTATCGCTGCGTAACAGGTCATAGAGACCGCTTCCCATCTGGAGAAAATTGAGGGTGATCGGCAGTGTCACCTCACTACCATGTTTGGCGGCTATCTTCCCCAGCGATGCGCGGTTACCACTGAGCCAACGCTTTCCATTTATCTTAAAGTCATAGTTGAGTTTGTCTAAGGCGACCCCAAATGCGTTGGGATTATCAACGCCAAGTTTTAGTGCAAGGGTCGCACTGCTCAGTGTTAATTTCTGAAGGTTAATTGATTTGACGGAGATCTGTGGTGCCCTGGGTAGCGGCATTACCCCGCTTGCGGTAACCGGGTAGCGCAGCTTACCAAGCAGGGGGACATCCAGCATCAAACCGGTAGTCAACTCATAGGGCACCTCGTCCTTTCCCCTTAGCTTGCCTAAGCCCTGATAGATCTCATTGAAACTCACGCTAACAGGAAGCTCAATGTAGCTACTCCCGGAGGCCTTGAGCTTCATCTGTCTATCCTGTTTACCTGAGGCGAAACTGTGGCCAGCCAGTTTTAGGTCATAATCGAGCCCGCCAAGTGATATGCCAACCGGGTTAGGGTTATCTATCTTGATATCAAAGGCCAGCGTAACCTTATTAAAATCAAGGTGAGTAAGCCGTTGATCCGCGACACTTACCCGGGGTTTCTGATTGTTGAGGACATCCTTGATATTACCCGTGCCACAGGCGGTGAGTAGTGCCAGAAAGGATGTGATAAGGAGAACTCTGAAGTGAGGCAATAGACTAAACATGGCTAATCCTTAGGCTGTTTCAGATGACAGATGTAGTTCGGCAGGCTGAAGTATGACACCATTACAGTGTACTGCAGATAGGGTAATGGGCCTAATTACACAGGGCAGCGACCTAGTTTAGGATGATCGGGCGGCTTGAAACCGTGTCGGGGTTCCTGTTATAAAAGCGCTACTAGAAGAATGATATCTGGAAAAACAATAGTATTTTGACGGGGAGATAGTCATGAGTGATATGTTTTCAGATGGCTGGATGAAAGAGCTTCAGGAGAAGTGGAATGCCTCCAGCGATATTACGGGACCCCTGGCAGAGGCGAAGTTCTCAGCTCGCATAGCTTACGGTTATAAAGGTGATGAAAAGGCTCTGGGTATGCTTGTCATTGAGAACGGACGGGTGGTGCAGGCGGGTGCCTATGATGGTAGTGAGCTGGACTGGGATCTACGGGCCGATGCCGATAAGTGGAATAGCTGGATCGAGGGTGGTTTTGGTTTAACCAAGCTGGGTCCCGCAGTGGCGACGGGTGCACTCCAGTTTGCCACGGGAAACTATCGCCAGATGATACGTAATCCATCACTGGCCAATCCGTTTCTCTCCCACTTCAAGCTGATGCAGGAGATCGGCCTGTCGTAGAGTCTGTTTAGCCCGCGGGGAGCTGTAACCGAAAAAGTGCCCCACCCAATGGGGAGTGTTCGATGAGGATGCTCCCACCGTAGGCCTCAACAATATCTCGTACCATCGGCAGGCCAATGCCGTGTCCAGGGGTCGCCTCATCAAGCCTGACACCCCGTTGTAATACCCTTTCTGCCTGTTCGTCCGGTATTCCCGGCCCATCATCGGCAACACGGATGAGCACCACCCTCCCCTCATGGGCGACCTCAAGGACCACTCTGGAGTGTGACCATTTAAAGGCGTTATCGAGCAGGTTGCCGAGCAGCTCCATCAGGTCCCCCTCATCACCACGAAACAGCACCGAATCATCGACTGAAGAGTCGAGTTGTACGGATTTATAGTGGTAGACCTTCTGTAAAGTAGTGATGAGGCGCTCTACCACGGGTTTGACAGGGAGCGGGGCTGCAAGCGCTGAACGGCCTGCGGTTGCGGCGCGTTGCAACTGGTACTGAACGATGTTGTCCATACGATCGACCTGCTCATGCAGGGTGGGTGAGTGTTCACCAACCTTGTCGGCCAGGGCACGAAGTACTGCCAGTGGTGTCTTGAGGCTGTGGGCGAGATCTCCCAGGGCATTTCTGTAGCGTAACTGCTGGGCATGCTCATGGTTGAGCAGGGTATTGATGTTATCACTCAGGCGTTTGACCTCTCGGGGATAGTTACTGCTCAGTACCTCCTGCTCGCCACTCTCTATGGCTCGTACCTCCGAGGCAACGGTACGCAGCGGTCGAAGGCCCCAGACTAGAGCGGCGATCAGGGCCAACAGGGCGATGATGGCCATGGCAGCGAGCCAGCCCCAAAGGGTATGGCGGTAGTTGCGCATCTGTAGCTCAAAACCGGCGCTATCTTCCAGCACACTGAAGACCATCGGTAGCGGGCCGTCGAGGGTCTCCCACTCAATGGCAAGGGCGGCGAGAAAGTAGTTGTCACCGTTGAAAGGGAGTCGGTGAAAGTACTCACCATCGCCAATCTCTCTGGGCGGCGAGGGGAGAGTTAGACCGATAGCAGAGGGGGAGTGCCACAGTGACTCACCCTCAGGGGGGTCGATTCGGGCGTAGAGACCGGAGGCGGGTAGCTCCAGGCGCACCTCAGGGAGGTGGCCGGGCATCGCCAGCATTCCACTGTCACTCACCTCGGCGGCCGCCATTACCAGATAGAGCTGGGCGAAGAGGCGCTCACGCTCGGCGGAGTGGGCGCTCTGCTCAAAGGCCTGCTCCAGCGCCAGGGCAGTGAGGGCGATGAAGGTGGTAAGAACCAGCGCACCGGTAAGGGTGACTCGGCTGGTCAGCGAGATCATGAGCTCTCCAGGGTAAAGCGGTAGCCACGACCGCGCAGGGTCTCAATGGGTTGGAGCTGATTGAGTGGGTCGAGCTTGCGACGCAATCGCCCAATAAGCACCTCTATGACGTTACTGTCACGATCCTCCTCATGGGGATAGAGGTAGTCGGCCAGTTCGCTCTTGGGCACCACCTTGTCGCGGTGGCGGGCCAGATAGTCGAGCAGGCGGTACTCGAAGGCGGTAAGCTCAACAGGCTCACCATCAAGGGTAACTTTTTGGGTGGCCGCCTCAAGGGAGATGGGGCCGAAATGTAACGCCTCTACCCCATTAGTGCTGGCGCGTCGTAACAGCGCCTTGATGCGGGCCAGTAACTCCTCCATATGGAAGGGCTTGACCAGATAGTCATCGGCACCGGCCTCCAGTCCTGTCACCTTCTCCTCCCATTTGCCACGGGCGGTGAGGATCAGGATCGGCAGGGTGTGACCGCTCTTACGAAGCTGCTGGATGATTTCAAGCCCCGGGATACCGGGTAGACCCAGATCAACGACGGCCAGATCCAGTGGATACTCACTGGCAAGAAAGAGCCCCTCTTTGCCATCACCGCAATCGTCAACGGTATAGCCTTCGGCCCGTAAACGCTCTACCACCTGATTGCGTAGAAACTCCTCGTCTTCGATGATCAGGATACGCATAGTACTAATGGGAGTATGAGGCCTCGATCTCGCGGATCTGCACCTGTTTTTGTGAGGTAAGTAGCTTAATGCGGTGAACTGGTCGGCCGTTACTGTCGGTCGTTGTGGCAGAGAGTACCCGCCCGCCGCTCTCGCGCCTTACCTGCTCGACTGCTTCATCCAGTGTGGGTGAAAGCCTTGCTGATGAATCGCCCGATGCCCCCTCTACTGCGATACTTCCATTCTGCGCCAGGTGTAGAGAAGGGTGCCACACCTGTGCAGAGGCGGTGAGTGAGAGTAACAGCAAAGGGATGACAAGATACAGACGACTCATGGTATCGCTCTTCAAAGGCCCGTGGATTAGCTAAAGGGTACACTCAGTGACACCGATTAATCCAGCAGACGGTGTGAAACCCTGATCTGGACATGGCTGCCTGGATCGTGATCCATACGGGTCGTGTAGCGTTCACCCTGATAGTGGTAGGTTACCCGGTAGCCGCGGATCTGTTCCTCACTAACATAATCGGTGTGCTGTGAGCAGCGCTGCTCGGTGTAGGTAACGGGTTGCTGGTAGTGGCGATCATTCTGGTGACCGATGGTGGCACCGATAATGGTACCAGCGGTTCTGGTTACATCACGCTGGCTACCGTGGCCAATGTTGTGGCCGATAACACCGCCCAGAATGGCCCCTACCAACATACCATCGTTGGAGTGGTGTGTAGCGGTACCAGTAACCTGCTCATTCCAGCACTCGCGACGTTGTTGTGGTAGCTGTACAACATCAATAATGGGTTGAACACGAACCACCCTTGCCATAACCACAACACTGTCGTGGCGGTGATGCTTCCCCTTGTGGTGTCCGCGTTCATGACCATGACCGTGCCCGGCGATGGCCGGAGCGGCAATTAATGAAGCCAGTAGTGGAACGATTAAGGTGGTCTTTTTCATGACTATTCTCCTGTTACAGATAGATGACAGAATTGCTGTTATTACGTTGACGTGACAATGGCTGATAACCGTTAGGACGAGATAACCGATGCTGAAGAAGATACCAGTCCTCACTGTGGTGAAGCTGTTGTGGAGAACTCACAGCGTTATCCCCTCGAGTAAGCAGGGTCTGTGGTAGCACAGTGGCCAGCGTGAGTCCGATAATCAGAGCTAATTCGTTCATGGTGTGCCTCCTTCTTCAATGGGTTGTGGGAGTACTCCCCTAAGTTTCGGCTCCAGAGTAGCCAGTAGAGGCTGAACCAGAGCTGAACAACTTACAGGTCAAAATGAGATTAACGGTGTACGCGGTGATGCCCATGGTTGTGAGGGTGTACCGTGACGGTCTTGCTATGGCGATGGTGGTGGCCGCCAATAAGAAGTGGGGTCTCAAAGGACAACGAGGTGCGGATAGCCGTAGTGTGGCAACCACTCAGGGCGGCTGTAGTAAGCAGCAGTGAAATAGTCAGGACTTTCATGGCTCTCTCCATTGTCTGGTAGCAGTTTTGCCGGTGTGGGGCATAGTAAAGAAGAGAGGCTGAACGGAAGCTGAATGGGGTGTTTTGGTGAATCAACCCACTCAGAAAAGCGGTGGAGAGCTGTCAGAAAGAACGGGATAAGATGGAGCGGGTGATGGGAATCGAACCCACGTAGTCAGCTTGGGAAGCTGAAGTTCTACCATTGAACTACACCCGCATGGGGTGCGATTCTAACACCTGCTTTAGAGCGAATTCCAGAGATCTGAGAAATCGTCTTTTCCCTCGGGCTGATGTCGGATGGGGGTGGGGTTTGTGGTGATTGTGTGCATGCGTGAGTTGAACTCTTCTAGTGACATGCTCTCTCTTCCGTATTGATGGTGTTCTGTGTAACGGCGGCGGTAGCGAAGTGATAGGCCTCAAAAAGGGGAGAGAGGGTGACCTTGTCGTGTAGTAAGATCGGCACCTCTTTTTTGTCTACGGCCAGGTAGATCTTCTTTTTTCGAATGTTTGGCAGGTAGGGGATAAAGAGCAGGGGTATCTGATCCTCGCCAATACCGAGGAGACAGTAGAGTGAGGTTTTTTGATCGCCTGTATCTATTCTCACAAGCACAGCCTCTACAGTGGCCGCCAGGCGCTTCAGCCCCAGCGTGATGGCCTTGTTTGACTCGCGAAGCCATCGCACTACACATAGTTCGACAGAGGCGTGGGGCGAAGCGCGATAACCGATCAGCTCACCGACCTGAACGGGATCATTCAATGTCCGCTCAATAAGAATGCCATAGCCATTATCGTTGTAGTTGGTTTGCAGTGCAGTAATGAATTTGGCGTCTCGTTGTTTACATTCTGTGACCCAGCTCTTTGGCGTGACCTCGGTGGCGTAGAAGATGGAGTCCCAGACATCGTAGCCCTGTTCCTCACGTAATGCCTGCTTTTGCCACAGTTGCGAGGCATCCTTTGCATCTTCAGTAGCAATGCTCAGGGATTGGTAACTCTCACTAATGTTCTGATCATTGATCCCTTGTGCAGATGCCCCGGCCTTACCGTGGAGCAGTGCATGAACGACGCTCATACCAATGGCAATCTCAACCACATGCTCTTTTCTGACTCGCTCATGACGAATGGCGTCAGGCAGGCGCCAACAGAGAAGCAGGGTTTCCAGTGTTTCGCGGGAGATGGTATAGACACCACCCTCCAGGTATACACCGTCATCATTTCCCATACGCTCAATATGCCTAATGATGGTTTGGTTTATCAGGCTCATGTCGAGCAAAAATCCAACCTGATTATGATCACAGGCATCACAACAGCTGTCGGTAAGGATGGTATGGGGTTCGTCGTGATCAACACGAATGCAATAGCTCATCAAACCATCTGGGCGATGTTTTGAATCGAGCAGCTTCACTAGCCCAACCCAGTATGACATGGTCGCCTGAAGTTCCACATTCTGACTCGGACGAAAGAGATGTGGCTCGATCATCGATAGTAACAGGGCACGTTTATACTCGTCATCAATGGTAGATTCACTGCCATCTGGCCGACTGACTATCTCGTCAAGGCGACCGTGATTACGTGCCGAGATATATAATTTATGAATCGCTTGCCACAGCCCGGCAGGGGCGGGGCGATGAATATGACGATAATTGCAGAGCAGGCGGTTGAGAAAATAGATGAGCCGATGAATGGAGGCGGCCCACATATGGTTGTGGGTCATGCGGAAGAGCCAGGATGAACTCTCCTCACTCTCCAGCGTGGCGTGGTAAGCGGTGATAAGCTCCTGCAATAGCCTGTTGGAAAACTGTGCCACCCGAATGCTTTTGGCCTGTAGCGGAAAGGACATACCGGTATAGTGACGTGTCAGATTGTCGAGGATCGAGATCGAAACCGGCTCCACCAGCATTAATAATTC
Organism: Chromatiales bacterium; assembly: GCA_029879245.1. GTDB lineage: Bacteria > Pseudomonadota > Gammaproteobacteria > Thiohalomonadales > Thiohalomonadaceae > JAPHSX01. The sequence goes on from JAOUQQ010000031.1 coordinate 11,539, forward strand.
AAACCGCTCAGAGGCAGAAAGTTGAAGCCGGTTTACCTCATAGAGCATTTCGTAGATATGCTGTGCGGTTTTACCCGTGTGCCCCACAGGCAACTGCTCGACCCACCGGCGCACAGCGCTAGCGCGGGTATCGAAGGAGTCTGAGCCGGGAAAGTGCTGTTCCGGCAGCCTGAATGAGGGTGTGCTCATGAGTATTTGGTCGATATTTGTTTAAGCAGCATTCGCTATGCCTGGTCTCAAAACTTGGTTTATAAGGGCTATCTAGGTGCAGATTCGGCCAATTTCAACTCACCATTGACCTCGTCCCAACGAAAAAGCTAGTCTTTGCGCCCATGAACATCTATCTGAACGGAGAGGCACGCCAGGTGCCCGACAACTGCAGCGCTGCGCAACTGGTGGAAGAGCTTGGTCTTGGTGGCAGGCGCATCGCAATGGAGCTGAACCGTGAGATTGTGCCGCGTTCGAGCTATGGCGATATCACTCTCAATGCCGATGACAAGGTGGAGATCGTCCACGCCATCGGCGGGGGTGCGCTATAATCCCACCACTTTTCGGCCTACCGAATCAAATATAGAGCAGGAATCCCACATGCCACAGAACAACGACCCGCTGATCATCGCCGGCGTGGAGTACGCCTCACGCCTCCTTACCGGTACCGGCAAGTACAAGGACCTGGAGGAGACACGTCTTGCCACCGAGGCGGCCGGGGCCGAGATCGTCACAGTGGCGATCCGCCGCTCCAACATCGGTCAGGACCCCTCCCAGCCCAACCTGCTCGACGTACTGCCACCTGAAAAGTACACCATCCTGCCCAACACCGCTGGCTGCTACACCGCCGAGGACGCGGTGCGCACCTGCCGCCTGGCGCGTGAGCTGCTCGACGGTCACAAGCTGGTTAAGCTCGAGGTGCTCGGCGACCAGCAGACCCTCTACCCCGATGTCACCGCCACCCTGGAGGCGGCGGAGACCCTGGTGAAAGATGGCTTCGACGTGATGGTCTACACCTCCGACGACCCGATCCTCGCCAGGCGACTGGAGGAGATCGGCTGCTGCGCGGTGATGCCGCTGGCCGCCCCCATCGGCTCCGGTCTCGGGGTACAGAACCCCTACAACATCCTCACCATCGTCGAGAACGCCAAGGTGCCGATCCTGGTCGACGCCGGGGTCGGCACCGCCTCGGATGCCGCCTTCGCGATGGAGCTCGGCATCGACGGGGTGCTGATGAACACCGCCATCGCCAGTGCCAAAAACCCGGTGCTAATGGCCTCGGCGATGAAGAAGGCGGTGGAGGCGGGGCGCGAAGCCTTCAAGGCCGGGCGCATCCCGCGCAAGCGCTACGCCTCCGCCTCCAGCCCCATTGACGGTACCTTTTTCTAACGCGCATCCAGACCGGGGTAACCCGGTTTTTATTTTGCCATGAATGAGACCCCCTTCCTGCGCCGCATCCGCTCCTTCGTTCGTCGCGAGGGACGCCTCACGCCCGGTCAGCAGCGGGCGATGGATGAGCTCTTCCCCAGGTTCGGCATCGTACAGGATGACGAGATGCTCGACCTGGATGCCATCTTCGGCCGTACGGCGCCGCGTATTCTGGAGATTGGCTTCGGCAACGGCGAGTCGCTCGCCGAGATCGCGAGAAACCACCCCGAGAACGACTACCTGGGGATCGAGGTGCACCGCCCCGGTGTCGGCCACCTGCTGCAGCTTATCGAGGAGCAGGGGCTCATCAACCTGCGGGTGATGAGCGAGGATGCGGTGGAGATCATGCAGCGGCAGCTCCCGGACGGCTCGCTCGACGCCCTCTACCTCTTCTTTCCCGACCCATGGCACAAGAAGAGGCACCACAAGCGCCGTCAGGTCAATCCCGCCTGGGCGCAGCTGGTGCGCAGCAAGCTAAGGTTGGGGGGCCGCCTGCACATGGCCACCGACTGGGAGCACTACGCCGAGTGGATGCGCGATGTGCTGAATGACGCAGAGGGGTTCCACAATCTCTCTAAGACGGGTGACTACGTGGCCAAACCCGACTATCGACCCGAGACCAAGTTTGAACGACGCGGTCTGCGCCTGGGCCACGGGGTGTGGGATCTGGTGTTTGAAAAGATATCCTGAGTGGAGTGATGAGATGCCGACGGCCATTTATTGGCTGTAGGAGTAACCACCACAATAAACAGGGACTCTGGGTGACAGATGGCCGAAGCGATTTTCCTTAAGCTTTATCCTAATGATGGGTTAGAGGAATCCTCGCCAATGCAACCGAATACAGATAATTTAACGACATCAAGCAAGATGCTGAGTGACCTTGTACGCGCAGGGCGCCTGGCCGGAATGGTGCAGGTCTGCCGTCCGCAGTGGCGTGCTGAGAAGGCCTGGTCGGTTGCGCAACTGCTCGCCGGGAGAGGGGTAAACAGCTATCAGGGTCGCGGATCTCTGATTAATTACTTTGCCCTGCTCGATGCCGAACTCAACCTCCTGTCACGTGAAATTCTCTCTGAAGGCGCTACGGCTATGGCCGACGAATTACAGATTCGACGCTGGGCGGAGCGCTGGCAGTACTTCAGCAATATGGCTCAAGTGAGCAGCGAGTTATCACACTCGCTTGCAGCGTGATTCACCGTAATTAGTGTTCTCCTCGTAGTACTCCTCCTTGTTGCCCCGCCTAGAGTGGGGCTTTTTTTTGCTGAATATATTAAGTTTTCTACCGGCTATTAGTGAAATAGTCGGGATTGCGGAGGAGGCCCTAATATCTGATGGTGAGTCGTTATTTTCTATTGAATATTTCCTGCATATAACGTGGTTCATGATATGAACTGAAGGCAGATTGTGTTGATTTGTCATGATTGAGTGAACCTTTTGTGAGGTTTGGCACCTATGATGGTGTTGCGTTTCAGATCTCTGGAGATAAGAGGATGTTGCCACGTTCACTCAATGCACAGCTGCGTGCGTCGATGTTGCTGTTGTTTGTCGTCTCTGCAGGCAGTGTCGGTTTTACCCTCTATGAGCTGGATCTGCGCAAACATGACTATGTGATACTCAATCTGTCCGGGCAACTACATGCCATCGCACGAACCATAGGAGAGCAGAGTCTACGCTATCGCGAGGGTGTTGATGACAGTCGTTATGAGGAGGCCATCGCTGATCAAAGTAAGCGCTACGAACTTATTGTAAGTTCACTTTCGAATCGTCTGCTGGAACCCGAACTGACAGGCCGCAGCGACCCCCTTACCTGTTCCTGGGATGAACAGTCAATTGGCCAGCTCAATCTCACAGCAACAACATGGCGAGAATTTCGCCAGGGTATGGAGGTTGCTCAATTAGCCGGGGGCAGTCGTGCGATGGCCGATTACATCATTGCAAATGAGGCTCATCTTATAACGGTATCGGGGAATCTCAGTGGTGCATTCCAGAGCATGATGGAGGGAAAAATGCGCCTGATAGCCCTGTATGACAAAATTGCACTGGGCGGCCTGGTAATGATTATCGTGGTCCTGTTGACCCTCTTTACACTTACCTTTAGTCGACCTCTACGGAGCACTCTGGAGGGAATTAACCGTATTACGCAGGGTGAGTTTGGCTTTCAGCTTACGGTAGAGGGCAACAACGAGATTGGTCAGATTGCAAAGGCCTTTAATACTCTCTCGTGTCGGTTGTACTCCCTGTTTCGTCTTAGTGAAAGGATAAATAGTGCCTCAACTGTTGAGGAGAGTTTGCGATTTGTCTTCGATGAGTTTCGTTCCTTGCTGCCACTACAGTGGGTTGGAATGTTGACCAGGGATGCAAGTGGTGAGCTGCTTGTGCTGGATCGATGCTATGCCGAGGGAAAAAAGGTTGCTGCTGAGGGAGAGAGCTTTGCCGCTGAGGGTTCTTTATTGATTCAGGCGCTGGAGCAGGGTAAGCCACTACAGCTCGATGATCTGGTAACCGTGGCGTCTGAGAATCCCCAGGCTCAGTTTGCTAGCAGGCTTCGTGAAGCGGGATACCATTCGGCGCTGATCTATCCCCTCGGGGGTAAGGGAGAATGGTCGGCACTGCTTGTTTTCGCAGCGCAGGAGAGCGGTGCCTACAATCGAGATCATCTGGAGTTGCTGGACAATATCGCCGGTCAGGTTGGCAACAGTTTCGAGAGGACGGTGGTGACCGAGAATCTGGTGATCTCTGCCATTAGCGGTCTTGCCAAGTTGGCCGAAAGCCGCGACCCGGAGACGGGTGATCACCTGCTACGCATGGCGAGGTACTCAGCCATTATTGCCGAAGAGATGCGGCGTGAGGGTCCATATGCAGGAAAGATTGATGGCGATCTGGTGCGCGACATTCTGCGTTTTGCACCGATGCATGATATTGGCAAGGTGGGTATAGAGGACCGCATCCTGCTTAAACCCAGCCAGTTGGATGGTGATGAACGTAGAGAGATGGAACTGCACCCGTTGATTGGTGCCGAGGTATTACGCCGTTGTGACGCACAGATGAAAGCGGTGGGCCACTCTATGTTTCAGATCGGGATCGAAATTGCTGAGGCTCATCACGAAAAGTTCGATGGGAGTGGTTACCCACACGGCCTTAAGGGGGAGGATATCCCCCTTACGGCACGTATTGTCGCGGCCGCAGATGTCTTTGATGCACTTACCTCCAGACGCCCCTACAAGGAGGCATGGTCGGTGGAGAGTGCGCTCAAGGTGATGGCAGATGAGGCCGGTAAACACTTTGACCCTGAGGTTGTAGCAGCGCTGATGCGCGCCCAGGCAAAGATCAAGGATGTTTACGATAAGCACAGGCATGTATAGGATGCGGTTTTCATCATTTTCCCGTGGCGATTCACAGTAGAGCGGGCAAAACAGCGGAGGTAATTACGATGAAAGCAAAATATATTCTCCTGTTGGCGCTGTGGCTACCTGGCCTGGCGGCTGCCGAGGCGATGGTGCTGCTGCAGGGCTATCTTGCCTATGACGACCCGTGGCGTAGCAGTGGTGCCAGCGTGGCGATGGTGCAGGCGGGCTGGCAGGATGGTGGACAACTTATCGATGGCCCTGACGGGGTGCGCCGTTTTGGCCCCGAGGGGAAGGCGGCAAAGAGCTTCTACACCGTGGCCCTGGCGGTGGAGGCTCCACTGTTGGTCCAGGCCCAGCAAATGGAGCGTTTTATGGCCTATGTGCGGGCCCGCCATGAGGGGGAGTCGCTCTATCTTGTGGGTCACTCCGCTGGCGGCGTGGTGGCACGACTCTACATGGTGCAGCACCCCAAGGTGCGTATTAGAGGGCTTATCACTTTCGCCTCCCCCCACCTGGGCACCGGTACCGCGGAGGCGGGACGGATGATGGGGCAGAGCCCCCTCAGCTGGATGGCCCCAATGGTGGGGGCCGATACCCTGAACCGCTCACAGGGGCTCTATCACGACCTGATGCGTGAGCAACCGGGGAACCTTATCTTCTGGCTCAATCGTCAGCCCCACCCAGAGTCGAAATATGTCTCGGTGGTTCGTAAGGGGGGTGGTCTCTTTGGTATGGGGGATATTATTGTCCCTGAGTGGAGTCAGGATATGAATAACGTGATGCCACTGCGGGGCAAGGCCACCTCACTACCGGTGGGGGCAGATCACTCGCTGACACCGGCGGACGGGGCGTTGTTGATGGAGATTCTGCGGCGTATTCACACCTCATAAGGACGATGTCATACAGAGGCGTATGTGGCAGGTTCGCCACTTCGTATTGATCCAGCAGCGGGCAGCGCGTAGTATATCCCGACTTAAATTATTGGTTGTTTATCGTCTAATTTACCTATTCAAGGAGAAATACCATGGGCGTACTGGTAGGCCGCGAGGCTCCCGACTTTACCGCAAATGCTGTCCTGGGCAGTGGCGAGATTGTTCCTAACTTCAACCTGAAAGAGGCCACCAAGGGCAAGTACGCGGTGCTCTTCTTCTATCCGCTCGACTTTACCTTCGTCTGCCCTTCTGAGCTGATTGCCTTCGATCACCGTCTTGATGAGTTCAAGAGCCGCAACGTTGAGGTGATCGGCGTCTCTATCGACTCCCACTACACCCACAACGCCTGGCGCAACACCCCCATCAACAATGGTGGTATCGGTCAGGTGGGCTACCCGCTGGTTGCCGACATCAACCACGGTATCTGTCAGGCCTATGACGTAGAGCATCCGAAGGCCGGTGTTGCCTTCCGCGCCTCCTTCCTCATCGATACCGCTGGCAATGTCCGCCATCAGGTAGTCAATGACCTGCCGTTGGGTCGTAACATCGACGAGATGCTGCGCATGATCGACGCCCTGCAGTTCACCGAGGAGCATGGCGAGGTTTGCCCCGCTGGCTGGAACAAGGGTGACAAGGGTATGAAGGCCACCCCTGACGGTGTTGCCGAGTATCTGGCAGGTAACGCCGACAAGCTGTAACGCTGACGTTACTGCAAATGAAAAGGCCGGGCCCCGCGAGGTGCCCGGCCTTTTTTGTTTGGGGTGTGTGGCCTGGGAAAGATGAATGGAGTGACGATGTTGGCCTGAGAGGGGTGGGTGAGACTATAATGTAGATTGAATCTAAAAAATAACGATACCTGAATCAGATCACAACGCTCGACCGGGGGGAGAAATATCATGCTGGAGAAGGGGAAGGAGTGCGCGAGCTCCATTAACTGTCGTTTTCGTTTTGTCATGCGTCTAGCGATAGTGCTTACACTCTGTGGCATCGCTATTGCCTGGTATCTCCATTAATGGATTCACCGATTCGGTAAATAACGTTACCATTGCGCCCCAGCTTTTTCACGCCTGAGAACTACTGTAGAGCAGCAGGTTTCGGGCCAGATACCGGAGGTACCCCCCATGTTCGGTGAACACCACGATTTGATCCATGAACTACCAGAGTACAAAGATAAAATTCACGAGTTGAAGACCCATAACGCCCATTTTGCCAGGCTGTTTGATGAGTACCATGAGGTTGACCATGAGGTGCATCGTATCGAACAGGGTGTTGAGACCCCCTCCGATGACTATCTTGAGGAGGTGAAGAAAAAGCGCCTGGCGTTAAAGGATGAACTGTTCAAGATGTTACAGGCGGCCTGACGGGGTTCGCGTCTGGCGAAGAAACAGGGGGCCACTCGGCCCCCTTTTTCTATTACTTAACCTCAGCTCAGTGTATAGCGTTGCAGGATCGAATGGGTGAACGTGGGTCTGAGATAGAATCCACGCGGGTGGGTGGTGATCACCTCGCCATCCGCACCGACGCTCTCACAGGTCACCCTTGAGTTGGCCGCCTTGGGACGGATCTGTAATACCGTACCCATACGAGCGGTGATCGACTCCAGCTCACCGATGCGTATCATCTCACCCAGCTCCTCCCAGTCGAGTCGTAGTGCCTCTGCTTCATCATCATTTGGGCTCCACAGCAGGGGGCAGCCAACACGCCGCAGCGAAAGGGGCAGATCGGGTTCCGCCTCTACCGGCAACCAGAGGACCCGTGAGAGTTTGCGACATAGCCAGCTCTCGCCCCACTCGGGTTCCAGTCTGCCATCCAGGGGAACGGTGCAGACGTAGGTCGATTCGCGCGGTTTGCCATCGCGACCAATCGGCAGAGTTTTGAGTTCAACACCGATCGACCTAAAGTCGGGTTCGGGAAGGGAGTCTGCGTCTGCCCCCAGGGCGAGTTCCAGGAGCTGCCCAACCCAGCCCTTGTGGCGACGCAAATTTTCAGGAGCGGCGATCTGCAACTGTGCGGCAATATCCCCCAGAGCACGGCCAGCCAGAAGATTGGCGCGCTGCATTAATTCCGCTTCGCTCTGTGGTGCAGAGAGTTTGGTGACGGGCATGACGACTCACACAGTCTGAAAGTTGCTAGTGTAGCGGCAGAAAGAGGGAACGGCACCCTTGAAGCGAATGACAATGATCACAACAATAGGCGAAACCCTTTACACACTAATCCGGAGAGACGATGAGAGATCCACTAAGTGATACAGCTGTCACACAGCTATTTACCGAGGCGCGCAGTTATAACCGCTGGCTGGAGAGCGAGGTGAGCGATGAGCTGCTCAAACGGCTCTACGAGCTGATGAAGTGGGGGCCAACGGCGGCCAATAGCTGTCCGGCGCGTATCATCTTTGTAAAGAGCGAAGAGGCGAAGCAACGTCTCATCCCCTGCCTGGCCGAGGGCAATGTGGAGAAGGCGATGAGCGCACCGGTGGTGGCGATTATCGGCATGGATATGGAGTTTTATGAGCAGTTGCCAAAGCTCTTCCCACACACCGATGCCCGCTCCTGGTTTGTCGGTAAACCGGAAAAGATCGCCGAAAATGCGATACGCAACAGCTCACTGCAGGGCGGATATTTTGTCATTGCTGCGCGCAGCCTCGGGCTCGATTGTGGCCCGATGTCCGGATTTGACTATCCGGCCCTGGAGGCGGAGTTTTTTCCTGACGGCAAGATAAAGGCCAATTTCATCTGTGGTATCGGTTATGGCAGTGAGGAGCAGCTCTATCCACGCGGTCCACGCCTGACGTTTGATGAGGCTTGCCGAATTGCTTGAGAGTGTTAAGCTCCAGTAGGCATAAAAAATTGTGAAGAGGGAGAGAGGGGATATGAAAAGATTGAGTCTGTTACTCGTGTTGTGGTGGTTACCGGTTATGGCACAGGCGGCTGGTTACTATCCGCCTCCACAGCAGGAGACGGCGGGGCTTGAGGAGCCTGCCCGCGTGCTGCAGCGGGGGATTGAGACCCTGACCGGTTATCTGGGAGAGAATCAGGGTGTGCCCCCGGCACAGTTGCGCGCCTTTCTGGAGCAGGAGATCGTCCCCTATTTCGACTTTAATCGCATGGCGATGTGGTCTGCCGGATCACTTAACCGTTATCTAAACCCGGAGCAGCGCCTGCAGCTAGCGGCTATGCTCAAGGAGCGCTTTCTGCAGGCGATGGCCGAGCAGTTGAGCGGTTACAAGCACAGTCGTATCGAATATCTACGGCCGCGCGGTAATCCACGTCGAGGTAACGTCACCCTTGGGATGCGGGTATATGGGACCGATAACTATCCGGTGCAGCTCGACTTTAAGCTCTATCGAGGCAATGACGGCTGGAAGGTTTACGACGTAGCGGCCAACGGCGTAAGTGCCGTTGGTCACTATCGGAATGAACTGGCGCAGCTGGTTAGCCGCTACGGGGTAGAGGGCTTTCTTGCCAACCTCGGTGGACGAGGCTAGCGAACAGGGAAATTAGTCGCAGTTGCAGCGGCTGCAGCCCTGGGTCATGCAGGTGCGAACCAGAAAAAGGGCTGTCGCCGCAACCATAACCAGACCGCCGATCGTCAAAGCATCAAAATAGAGCATTGTTGTCACCTCTTCAGTTAGGGGGGGTGGCGTGATGAGATGTCCATTAGATAATGGTTGTATGCTAATAAACAATAGGGGTTTCCCCTATATGTGACTGATTGGGAGGCGGTTCTGTGACCGGGGTCAAGCTTTATGGAGAATACCCCGCTCAGGGGAGGATTGAGCGGGGCGAGGAGGGCCTACTGGTGGGGCCTACTCGGCAGTGACGGTGGCATCCTCCATCAATACTTCATAGAAGTAACCCATACCAAAGTCACGATCCAGTGACAGTGCCCCTTCGGCCACGATCACAGATCCTACAGCGGCGGTTCCGGTGGTGGTAACGATCAGGTCTTTGTCACCGCTGCCATCTTCAAGGTGGATCCAGTTCTTGCGCATGATCCCGGGGGTATATTTGGTCACCTGGCCACGCACCTTGATCGGTTTGCCGGCCAGGCTCTTGCTCTGTGACAGTGCCTCAGCGATAGTATAGCCGCCTTCGATTTTGGCGATATTCTCAACTTTAGCGGCCGGTGCAGCAGGGGCTGCGGGTGTAGCCATGGTGCCATGGGCACTGCCACCGCCCCCTGCAGAGTTGAGGGTGGAGAAGCCATCGACAAAGTAGAGGGTCTCAAAGTCGCGATTCATCGCCTTGCTGTGGAAGTTCTTCATCGGGATCAGGGTGCTGAAGGTGATGGTGTCCCCGGCGTTCAGTGGGGTCACCGGCCCGGCGGCCCAGAGCTCCTGACCACCTACATCGACCTTAACGTAGGTGTAACCGGCGGCCTCCAGGGTCTCCACCACCGTGCCGGTGGCCAGCCCATTGGCCATAGCGGGGCTGGGTGCGGGCTGTATGGCTGGTACCAGATCAACAACGTTAGGCTGGGCAGCACTTGTGGCAGGGGGGGGCTCTACCTCCTGCTGACAGGCGCTAAAGAGTGTGGTCGATGCAAGTAGTGTGAGTAGTGCAAGGTGACTGTTATTCATCGGTATTCCCCCATTGTTCATCTATTCGCGCGCTCTGCGGGTGCGTTATTGTTTGGTCAGTCACTATAACAGAAAGGCTAGGTTAGGTTACATTCTACGAGTAAAGACCCACTTATTGGTGCTGCTCATCTCTTCGTTGTAGGCGTAGCCGTCAACATCGAACCCCTTCATCGCCTCCGGATCGGTGAACTGGTTCTGGATCACATAGCGGCTGAGCTGGCCGCGCGCATTCTTGGCGTAGACCCCCATCATCTTGTACTGGCCGCTCTTCCAGTCCCTGAACTCTGGGGTGATGATCTCCCCATCCAGTAGCTTAGGTTTTACCGCCTTGAAGTACTCGCTGGATGCAAGATTAATAAGGTAAGGCGACTTTAATGACTTAAGCTGTTTGTTGAGCCCTTCGGTAATGGTGTTACCCCAGAACTCATAGAGATTTCTTCCCCGCGTGGTATCGACCTTGCGGCCCATCTCCAGGCGGTAGGGTTGCATCAGATCCAGCGGGCGCAACAGGCCGTAGAGGCCAGAGAGGATACGCAGGTGTTTCTGTGCAAACTTGAAGTCACCTGCCCTAAAGCTCTCCGCGTCGAGCCCGGTATAGACATCTCCCTTAAAGGCGAGCACTGCCTGCTTGGCATTCTCCGGGGTAAAGGGGGTGTGCCACGCCTCGAAGCGGTCAAAATTGAGCTCGGCTATCTTCATGCTCACCTGCATCACCTCGGCGATATCGAGGGCGGACCAGTGGCGGGCACGGTCGATTAACTGCTGCGACTCATCCAGATAGTCCGGCACGGTGAAGGTTTTGGTCTTCGGCTTCGTGTCATAGTCGAGGGTCTTGGCGGGGGAGATAACGAGTAACATGGTCTCTATCTATGTTGATAATCTGGAGTATGAGGTTAACGCATCCAACAGGTTTGGCAAGTGAGCCTGTCCAGTAATAGTGAATGGTGTATAGTGCCGCCCGACGCCGGAATGACCCATGCTGCTTGAATTTACCACTACTCAGTTACTGTTCACCGCCCTGATCTTTATCTGGACCGGTTTCGTGCGCTCCGGCCTCGGCTTTGGCGGTGCCGCGCTGGGGCTGCCGCTGATGCTCTTCGTCCATCCCGATCCGTTATTCTGGTTGCCGCTGATCGGCACCCATCTGCTCTTCTTCTCCGGCATCACCCTGAGAACTCGGTTGAATAACGTCGACTGGGGCTACCTGCGCCACTCGGCAACCTTTATTGTGCCAGCGGCGCTGATCGGTGTTTTCGGCTTGATACAACTGCCAACCCTGTGGGTGTTGATCTTTATCTACTCGGTCACCCTCTTCTACGCCTTCATCTGGGTGATGAACCGGGCGATTGAGAGTCACAATAAGAATGTCGACCGCGCCCTGCTGCTGCTTGGTGGCTATGTGGCGGGCACCTCACTCACCGGTGCACCACTGATGGTGGCGGTTTACATGCGCAATGTCTCCAAAGAGCAGCTACGCAATACCCTGTTCGTCCTCTGGTTCACCCTGGTGACGATCAAGATGGCCGCCTTTGCCGCCCTGGGAGTAGATCTTCAGACCTTTAATGCCTTGCTATTATTGCCGGTGGCGGCCATCGGGCATGTGGTGGGGCTGCGCACTCACGATGCAATCCTGAAAAACGATCGGATCTTTAAGCGCTGGATTGGCGCAGGGCTAATGGTGGTGAGTCTGTTAGGGCTGTGGAACCTCTTTGCCTAAATGCCCCAGCTGCTGGGGTTGGGATAGGGGCGCTGGTGGTTGAGGGCGCGGATCCCCCTGATGATGCGCACCATGTACCAGATGAAGGCGAGCAGGATCAGCAGTTTGCCGATAAGGATGATCATGGTGATGACGCTGATACCGAAGTAGAGAAAACCGATCCAGAAGGTACGAATCTGTAACAGGAAGTGACCGGCCAGCCACTCGGGGCAGTCATCGCGGTAGACATAGGCAAGGATCACCCCGATAACGGCCGTTACCCCGCCAAACAACGGTGCGAGCAACATCAAAATATAGACCAGCATCGCCGCGCTACGGCTCCTGTCCTGCTCTTCGTTGCCGTATTCGGCCATCTCGTTGTTCTCTTGTGGTGCCATATGAGTCTGGGGCCCGGGGTGCGGGCCCCAATTCCGTTAGTTGTTGTTGTCAGGTGTGGCGGGTGGTGAAGGCGGCATATAGCCGGGAACCCAACCCGGACCATAGCCACCCCATCC
>JAOUQQ010000117.1 GCA_029879245.1 Chromatiales bacterium
GTAATTTGGATAGCGATTTTATCTCGTCATGGAACATTTAACCCTTTTTCAGAAGATAGCTGTTTCGCTTATCCCTGTTCTGTTTGCGATCACACTTCACGAGATGGCCCACGGTTGGGCGGCGATGCGTTTTGGGGATCTGACGGCCAAGATGATGGGGCGTGTCACACTCAATCCCCTGAAGCATATCGATCCGGTAGGCACGCTATTAATCCCTATCGTTCTGATGGTGACGGTCGGCGTTGCGTTCGGCTATGCCAAGCCCGTTCCCATTACGGAACGAAACCTGCGTAACCCCAGGCGTGATATGGTGTGGATCGCTCTGGCGGGCCCCGCCGCCAACCTGCTGATGGCGATTATCTGGATGCTGATCGGCTCGTTAGGGTATGCGCTGCTGAATTCAGGATGGAGCGGTGCGCTGTTTTTGGTATATTCCGGTGTGTTTGGTGGGATCTTTAACGTGCTGCTGATGGTGCTTAATCTGATCCCCATCCCTCCACTCGATGGCAGCCGTGTGGTGAGCAGTATGCTGCCGGGGCCGATGGCATGGAAGTACAACAAGATTGAACCGTTTGGTTTTGTAATAGTCGCGATCCTTATATTTAGCCCGTTTTGGGATAGAGTTTTTATGCCGGTGATTGGAGTGGTTTACGATTTTCTGGCGACAATAACCGGTTTTGCATAGAGATTTATTAGAAGGTAATAGCATTGAACCTGCCCGCACAGAACCAGCGTGTCCTCTCCGGGATGCGCCCGACTGGAAAACTTCACCTCGGTCACTACCACGGGGTATTGAAGAACTGGCTCAAGTTGCAACATGAGTATGACTGCTTCTTCTTTGTCGCCGACTGGCACGCCCTGACCACCGAGTACGACAATACCGGGATCATTCAGGAGAGCGTGTGGGAGATGGTGATCGACTGGCTGGCCGCGGGGGTCAATCCCGGCTCCGCCAGGCTGTTCGTGCAGTCGATGGTGCCGGAGCATGCCGAGCTGCATCTGCTGCTCTCCATGAGCACACCGCTGGGCTGGCTGGAGCGGGTGCCGACCTACAAGGATCAGCAGGAGAAGTTGAAGGAGAAGGATCTGGCCACCTACGGTTTCCTCGGCTACCCGCTGCTGCAGAGCGCCGATATCCTCATCTACCGCGCCACTCAGGTGCCGGTGGGGGAGGACCAGGTGGTGCATGTGGAGTTGACCCGCGAGGTGGCACGCCGCTTCAATCACCTCTACGGCCGCGAGCCGGGCTTTGAGGAGAAGGCCGAGGCGGCGGTGAAGAAGATGGGCAAGAAGGGGGCCAAGCTCTATCATAATCTGCGCAAGGCGTTTCAGGAGCAGGGCGATCATGAGGCGCTGGAGAAGGCGCGCGCCCTTCTGACCGAGCAGCAGAACATCACCCTTGGCGATCGCGAGCGCCTTTTCGGTTATCTCGAGGGGGGCGGCAAGATCATCCTCCCCGAGCCGCAGGCACTGCTTACCCCGGCCTCGAAGATGCCTGGACTGGACGGGCAGAAGATGTCCAAGTCCTACGGCAATACCATCGCCCTGCGCGAGAGTCCGGAGGAGGTGGAGAAGAAGCTGCGCACCATGCCCACCGACACCAAGCGGGTACGCCGTGACGACCCGGGTAACCCCGCCGATTGCCCGGTGTGGCAACTGCATCAGGTCTACTCCAACGAGGAGGTAAAGGCGTGGGTACAGGAGGGGTGTACCACAGCCGGTATCGGCTGCATCGACTGCAAGGGGCCGATCATCGATGCGGTGCAGGCGGAGTTAAAGCCGATCCATGAGCGGGCGCAGGAGTTTATTCAGCAGCCGCAACTGGTGCGCAACATTATCGCCGAGGGGAGCGAGGAGGCGAGGGATGTGGCGCGCGAGACCCTGGGCGAGGTGCGCCAGGCGATGGGCCTCTCCTACAGCTAAGGTGGATAGTCAGGAGACGAGATGAGCGATCAGCCACTAAATAACGAGAATCACCCGCCGCAGCAGGAGGAGATGCCCTTTGCCATCGTACAGGGGGCACCGATCACTGAACTGCCGAAGGACCTCTACATCCCGCCGCAGGCACTGGAGGTCTTTCTTGAGGCATTCGAGGGGCCGCTCGACCTGCTGCTCTACCTCATCAAGCGGCAGAATCTCGATATCCTCAACATCCCGATCGCTGAGGTCACCCGCCAGTACATCGTCTACGTGGAGTTGATGAAGGAGATGCAGCTGGAGCTGGCCGGAGAGTATCTGGTGATGGCGGCGATGCTTGCCGAGATCAAATCACGTATGTTGCTGCCACGCCCGGTAGAGGCCGATGCCGATGAGGATGACCCGCGTGCCGAGCTGGTGCGCCGTCTGCAGGAGTACGAGCGTTATAAACAGGCCGCCGAGGATATCGATGAGCTACCGCGTATGGGGCGTGATACCTTTGCGTTCGTTATTGATACGCCAGACAAGAAGAGCGAACGGCCGCAGCCTCATGTGGATTTGCGCGATATGTTGATGGCGCTGACCGATGTGATGCGCCGCTCCGAGATGTTTGCCCACCATCAGATCTCGCGTGAACCACTCTCCATCCGTGAGCGAATGACTCAGGTGCTGTCTAAGATCAACCCAGACACCTTCATCGAGTTCACCAAGCTCTTTACGGTAGAGGAGGGGCGTCGGGGCGTGGTGGTCACCTTTATGGCGATCCTGGAGCTGATGAAGCAGTCGATGATTGAGATGATTCAGGCCGAGCCTTTTGGCACGATCCATGTCAAGGCGGTGGCCGCTTCGGTTGAGGGGCCTGCAGAGGCGTAACAGAAGAAGATGTCAGAAATGAACGAACAACAACTTAAGAACATTGTCGAGGCAGCACTGCTTGCGGCAGGTGAGCCATTGAGTATCGACCGTCTGCTTGCCCTGTTTGAGGAGGGGGAGCAGCCGGAGAAGAGTGCCATCAAAGAGGCGATCTCGTCGCTACAGTCCGATTGTGAGGGGCGGGGTATTGAACTGCGAGAACTGGCGAGTGGCTATCGTTATCAGGCGCGCAGTGAGGTATCCCGCTGGGTGTCACGGTTGTGGGAGGAGCGCGCCCCGCGCTACTCGCGCGCCCTGCTGGAGACCCTTGCCCTGATCGCATACCGTCAGCCGATCACCCGTGCCGAGATCGAGGATATCCGTGGTGTTGCCGTGAGTACCCATATCACCAAAACGCTGCTGGAGCGCAGTTGGGTACGCATACTGGGTCATCGCGATGTACCTGGTCGTCCCGCACTCTATGGGACCACCAGAGAGTTTCTCGACTACTTCAATTTAAAGAGTCTGGATGAGCTGCCCACGCTGGGAGAGCTGAAGGATATCGACAAGATCAATGCAGAGCTGGACCTGCGCCTGCCTGGAGAGGGTTTTGCGATGGAGGAGGGGGAGTCTGCTGATATCGTCCTCTCCCTCGGTGCCGACTTCGAACCGGTGGCCTACGATTAATTGCAGGATGATCTCATGAGCGAAAAACTGCAGAAGGTGCTGGCACGGGCGGGCTTTGGTTCGCGCCGTGAGATGGAGCGCTGGATCGAGGCGGGTCGCGTCTCCATTAACGGCAAGATCGTTACGCTGGGTGAGCGCGTTAGCGAGGAAGATGTGGTGCGCGTTGATGGCACCATTGTCGCCAGGCAGAGGATGCAACAGGATCGTCGCTGTCGGGTACTCATCTACAATAAGCCTGAAGGAGAGGTGACCAGCCGTGGCGACCCCGAGGGGCGCAAGACGGTCTTTGACCGTCTGCCCACCATCAAGGGGGGGCGCTGGATTGTGGTCGGCCGTCTCGACATCAATACCTCTGGCCTGCTGCTCTTTACCACCGATGGGGAGCTTGCCAATCGCCTGATGCACCCCTCCTACGAGGTGGAGCGTGAGTATGCAGTGCGGGTATTGGGTGAGGTGCCAAAGGAGACCATCGAACTGCTCAAGAGCGGGGTTGAACTGGAGGATGGACTTGCCAGTTTTGATGAGATTAGAAGAGATACCGGCGGCGAGGGGGCCAACCACTGGTACCATGTGAAGCTGAAGGAGGGGCGTAACCGTGAGGTGCGCCGCCTGTGGGAGTCACAGGGGGTGACTGTGAGTCGCCTGATGCGGGTACGCTATGGCAACGTTACCCTGCCGCGTTACCTGCGTCCCGGGCGCTGGGAAGAGCTGAGTGATGTTCAGGTCAGGGCGCTACGCAGTAGTGTCGATCTCAAGACGATAGAAAGGCGTGACAAGAGTCAGTTTCAGAACAGCCCGTCTACTCGCAAGACCAGTCATGGCACCAGCCAGAGCCGTCGTCGAAAAAATCCACCACGCTAATCGCATAGTTGATGCGGCTGCTCACCGTCTACAATCATCTCTACAGGCAATACGGCCCGCAGCAATGGTGGCCGGCTGAAACCCCCTTTGAGGTGATGGTCGGGGCGGTACTCACCCAGAACACCGCCTGGATCAATGTGGAGCGCGCTATCGCTAATCTAAAGGTCGCTGATGCCCTGACCCCCGAGGCGATCACCGCTGCGCCACATGAGATTCTGGCAGAGTGGTTGCGTCCCTCCGGTTACTTCAATATCAAGGCGAAGCGTTTAAGAAATTACTGTGAGTGGTATCTGCAGCAGGGTGGCTTTAAGACACTGAACAAACTTGACGATGATGCACTGCGTAATGCGGTGCTCGCGGTAAATGGCGTTGGTCCCGAGACCGCTGACGATATTCTGCTCTATGCCTTTGAACGCCCGGTATTTGTCATCGACGCCTATACCCGGCGCATCTTCTCCCGTCTTGGTCTGCTGGAACACGACATGAGTTACGAGGCGATGCGCCACCACTTTGAACAGCAACTGGTTAAAGAGCAGGCACGTGTCGCCCTGTTTAACGAGTATCATGCCCTTATCGTGATCCACGCCAAGGAGCACTGTCGGGTGAAGCCGCAGTGCACGGGATGTCCGCTACGGCGTGGTTGTGTCGGAAAAATTTAGCAAGGGAGGGGGGCTGTATGATGAGTGATGAAGTGTACCTTGCCGAGGCGGTCGCGCTGGCCGAGAGGTCGGTAGAGCAGGGTGGCGGCCCCTTCGGTGCGTTGGTGGTGAGGGATGATGTGGTGATTGGACGCGGCAGTAACAGTGTGACCCTGAATAATGACCCCACCGCCCATGCTGAGGTGCTGGCGATCCGCGATGCCTGTCGTACCATCAATGATTTTTCGCTTGAGGGGAGTACGCTCTACAGCAGTTGTGAGCCCTGTCCGATGTGTCTCTCTGCCATCTACTGGGCAAGGGTGGGGCGTGTGATCTTTGCAGCGAGCCGGGAGCAGGCCGCTGAGGCCGGTTTTGATGACAGTGTCATCGGCGATGAGATCGCGCTACCGTTGCAGCAGCGCCAGCTACCGATGCGACAGCTCGGGATAGATGGGAGCCAGCCCTTCATGAAGTGGCAGGCCAAAGAGGATAAGAGACTCTATTAGCGGTTATTCCTCGTGACATACCACCCTGTTGCGCCCAAGTGCCTTGGCTCGATAGACGCGTTCATCAGCACGCTTGAATAGTTTCTCCAGATTATCCCCCTCCTCAAATATAGAGACGCCGATGCTGGAGGTGATACGGAGCTCCTTGTCACTGTAGAGGGTGACGTGTTGTTCAATATTTTCCCGAATACGTTCAGCAACAACTTGGGCACCGTCGAGGTCGGTTGCCGGCAACAGGATCAAACTCCTCCCCGCCAAAGCGAAATACCATATCGCTTGAGCGTGTCGACTGCGCCATCACATGGGCAGCACCCTGCAACACCTGATCTCCTGCCGCATGGCCAAAGTGGTCATTGACACCTTTGAAGTGATCCAGGTCGACGATCAACATGCATAGATCCAGCTTGTGGCGCAGAGAGAGCTCCAGTTCTCTTGGCAGCGCCTGCTCCATTGCTGCACGATTACTGACGCCGGTGAGTGGGTCACGAAAGGCGGCGGCCAGCGCCATATGGTGGCGAAGACCATTTCGTATGGGATATAGCAGTGTGACCAGCAGCTGCTCAATGATAGCCAGCTCCTGTTCGGCAAAACGTCTGTTGCGGCTGATTCTGAGATCACCCAGGTGCTCCTCGTGCAGATTCAGACCGTAGCTGGCATTGTGACGTCCAGCAGTTCCAAGGTGTACGGTTATCCTGTGCTCCTGATTGTGAAAGGCGATGGAATCGACGGGAAGGTGCCGCTCCAGCTCCTGTCTGTATAACCTCAACATCTCCTCCAGATCGAGTGTAGTAAGGAGCCTGGTGGTAAGAGGGGCTGTGTCAGGGTATTGCTCCTTTTTCAGGCGGACCAGACTCTCAACTTTTGGCCTGTGGATACGAAGGCCGGAACCTATCATGCCATTAAGAATATCGTTTGCTGGTGATTCCATCGTCTACTCCTCATGCAACCTTTGATGAGTGAGTAGCGATAACCATGCCAATATTATTTATATAGAAATATCAAAGAGTTGACGCTTGAAGTCAAAATATTTACGAAGTTTCGGCAAGGGTTTGCCGCGCGATGACGTAAAACCGGCGCCTGAATTGCGCCGGTTGAGGATTACTGGGCGTTAAACTGCTGCCCGGTTACCCCCTTGCTGTCGGGGCCCAGAAGATAGAGGTAGGTGGCGAGGATCTCATCGGGCTTGAGCAGGGTGTTGGGATCCTCTCCCGGATAGGCGCGGGCACGCATGCTGGTGCGGGTGGCTCCAGGGTGGATGGAGTTGACCCGTACGCTGGTGTTGCTCTCCAGCTCATCGGCCCAGGTCTGCATCATATTTTCGTTGGCCGCCTTGGAGACACCGTAGGCGCCCCAGTAGGCGCGCCCCTGGCGACCGACACTGGAGGTGGTGAAGATCACCGAGCCGTCGTCAGACTTTTTCAGCAGTTCGAGGCAGGCACGGGTGAGGAGGAAGGGGGCATTCAGGTTGACCTGCATCACCTTTGACCACTGCTCGATATCGTACTGTCCGAGCGGGGTGAGGGTGCCGAGGATCGAGGCGTTGTGCAACAACCCGTCGAGACGCCCGAACTCCTGCTCAATGGTGTAGGCGAGGT
>JAOUQQ010000118.1 GCA_029879245.1 Chromatiales bacterium
CACCATCAACGGCTTAGGCGAGCGTGCCGGTAACGCCTCGCTGGAGGAGGTGGTGATGGCGGTGAAGACCCGCAAGGATGTCTTCGCCTGCAATGTCGACCACATCCACACCACCGAGATCGTCCCCGCCTCGCGCCTCGTCTCTGGCATCACCGGTTTTGCGGTGCAGCCCAACAAGGCGATCGTCGGCGCCAACGCCTTCGCCCACGAGTCGGGTATTCATCAGGACGGCGTGCTAAAACACCGCGAGACCTACGAGATCATGCGCGCTGAGGATGTGGGCTGGAGCGCCAACCGCATGGTGTTGGGCAAACACTCCGGGCGTAACGCCTTCAAGACGCGGATGCAGGAGCTGGGGATCGAGTTCGATGCCGAGGAGGCACTCAACGACGCCTTCTCCCGTTTCAAGGATCTGGCCGACAAGAAGCACGAAATTTATGACGAGGATCTGCAGTCGCTCGCCTCTGAGGCGACCGCCGACCAGACGGTGAACGAACGCTACAAACTGGTCTCGCTCAAGGTCTGCTCCGAGACCGGTGAGACCCCTGAGGCGTGCGTCACCCTGAGTATCGATGGTGAGGAGCACAAGCTCTGCGCCAGCGGTTCCGGCCCGGTCGATGCCACCTTCAGGGCGATTGAGTCGATGGTGCAGAGCGGCACCGAGCTGCAACTCTACTCGGTCAACAACATCACCTCGGGCACCGACTCTCAGGGGGAGGTAACGGTACGGCTGGAGAAGGCGGGGCGTATCGTCAACGGCGGCGGTGCCGATACCGATATCGTCATCGCCTCGGCCAAGGCCTATCTCAACGGCATCAACAAGATCATCATCCCCGAGGCGCGTCTCAAACCGCAGGGCGGCGACGTCTAAGGTTTTATGACACCCGAGCAGCGCTACTACCTCGATGCCCTGGGCGTTCAGCTCTACGAGCGACGCGATGCGCCGCCTCCCGCGGCAGAGGAGAGGGCAGCGGCGCCTGCACTGCAGGTAGAGGCCGTGCCTGAGCCGGTAGCTCACAAGGCACCGCCGCTGCAGGATGCCGTCCCCGCCTGGCTCGATGATGCTCCGCCGCTGGAGGAGCCACCCTTCGACCTCGACGAACCCGAAATCGACGAGAACGAGTTTGCCCCCGCCGCACCAATAGAACCCGATATCGTCACCCTCGACTGGCCGGCACTGCAGCAACGGGTAAGTGAGTGCACACAGTGTGCCGAGCTGGTAGCCAACCGTACCCAGACAGTCTTCGGTGTCGGTAATAAACAGGCAGACTGGATGGTGATCGGCGAGGCCCCCGGTGCCGACGAGGATAAGCAGGGCGAGCCCTTCGTCGGCAGGGCGGGGCAACTGCTCAACGCGATGCTGGGCGCCATCGGCATGAAGCGCGATGAGGTCTACATTGCCAACATCCTCAAGTGTCGCCCGCCCAATAACCGCGACCCGCAGTCCGGAGAGGCGGCAGTTTGCGAGGCCTTCCTTAAAAGGCAGATCGAACTGGTTCAGCCCACGGTCATATTGGTCGTAGGGCGTATCGCTGCGCAGAATCTGCTCAAGGTCGATACCCCCATCGGTAAGCTGCGCGGCAGCGTGCACCGCTATGGCAACAACATTCCCGTTGTTGTGACCTACCATCCCGCCTATCTGCTGCGCTCACCCACGGAGAAGCGCAAGGCGTGGGCCGACCTCTGCCTTGCCCGCAAGGTGCTCGAAGATCGATGAGTGCAGTAAGGGAGGACTCACAACCGTTGTTACGCCCGATGCTCGATGAGGATGTCGATGCGGTGATGGCGATCGAGGAGAAGATCTATCCGCATGGCTGGACGGCCGGGATCTTTCATGACTGTCTGCGCGTTCGCTACTCCTGCTGGATACTTGAACAGGGTGAAGAGGTGATCGGCTACGGCATTATGTCGGTGGCAGTGGGGGAGGCACACATCCTCAATGTGGCGGTAAGCCCTGAATGCCAGGGAGAGGGGCGGGGACGCGCCCTGCTGATGCACATGCTCTCCACCGGGCGGCGCCACGGTGCAGAGACCGCCTTTCTTGAGGTGCGTCCCTCCAACCGCGTCGCCATCCGCCTCTACGAGACGGCCGGATTCCACCAGGTGGGGCTGCGCCGCGACTACTACCCCGCGACCAGGCGTGGGCGCGAGGATGCGGTGATCATGGCGCGTGACCTCGGTGATATTGAACCTTAGTGCATAGCACGGGGCCCACCGGTATAATCGCCCCCCTTTAGCTGTTTTCATTGGTATTTCTCCATGTCCGAGATCCAGAAGCAGGCGCAGCGTCGCCGTACCTTCGCCATCATCTCCCACCCCGACGCCGGTAAGACCACTCTTACCGAGAAACTGCTGCTGTTCGGGGGTGCGATCCAGCTGGCCGGTACCGTAAAGGGGCGCAAGGCGGCGCGTCATGCCACCTCCGACTGGATGAAGCTGGAGCAGGAGCGCGGTATCTCGGTCTCCTCCTCGGTGATGCAGTTCCCCTACCGTGACCACACCATCAACCTGCTCGACACCCCCGGCCACGAGGACTTCTCCGAGGATACCTACCGCACCCTCACCGCGGTCGACTCGGCGCTGATGGTGATCGACGTGGCCAAGGGGGTCGAGGACCGGACGATTAAACTGATGGAGGTGTGCCGCCTGCGCGATACCCCCATCATCACCTTCATCAACAAGCTGGATCGCGAGGGCAAGGAGCCTATTGATTTGATGGATGAGGTGGAGAGTGTGCTGAAGATCCAGTGCGCCCCGCTCACCTGGCCGATTGGCATGGGCAAGAGCTTCAAGGGGGTGTACGACCTCTACAACGACTCGATCACCATCATGTCGGCGACCCACGGCGGCAAGAAGCTTGACGGCGAGGTGATTCAGGGACTCGACAACCCGCGCCTCGACGAGCTGTTTGGCAGCCTTATTGCCGATTTCCGTGACGAGGTGGAGCTGGTGCGCGGCGCCAGCCATGAGTTTGATCTCGATGCCTTCCTGCGTGGTGAGCAGACCCCGGTACTGTTCGGCTCGGCGATCAACAACTTCGGCGTGCAGGAGATCCTCGACGCCCTGGTCGACTATGCACCCGGCCCGCAGCCGCGTGCTACCCAGGCGCGCGAGGTATCTCCCATCGAGGAGAAGTTCTCCGGCTTCGTCTTCAAGATCCAGGCAAACATGGACCCGGCGCACCGCGACCGCGTCGCCTTTATGCGGGTCTGCTCCGGCCACTTTGTGCCGGGGATGAAGATGAGGCAGGTGCGCCTGGGGCGCGACGTGAAGATCCCCAACGCCATCACCTTCCTCGCCCAGGAGCGTGACCATGTGGAGGAGGCGTGGCCGGGTGACATCATCGGCCTGCACAACCACGGCACCATCCAGATCGGCGATACCTTCACCCAGGGTGAAGACCTTAAATTCACCGGCATCCCCCACTTCGCGCCAGAACTGTTCCGCCGCGCGGTGCTCAAGGACCCGCTCAAGTCGAAGCAGCTTATCAAGGGGCTGCAGCAGCTCTCTGAGGAGGGGGCGACCCAGCTGTTCCGCCCGCTGAAGAACAACGACCTCATCCTCGGTGCCGTCGGGGTGCTGCAGTTCGACGTGGTGGCGCAGCGTCTCAAGGATGAGTACAAGGTCGACTGTATCTTCGAGGCGGTCAATGTGGCCACCGCCCGCTGGGTGGAGTGTGACGATGAGAAGAAATTCGAGGAGTTCCAGCGCAAGAGCCAGGATAATCTGGCTATCGACGGGGCGGGGGACCTGACCTATATCGCCCCCACCCGGGTCAACCTGTCGCTGGCCGAGGAGCGCTACCCCGATGTCGCCTTCCGGGCGACACGTGAGAAGTAAAAAATATAACCCCTTGAAATGACTGTGTAATCGATGTTTCAATCACCCTGAGGAGGGTGTTGTATGGGTGATGTGATGCGCTTACAGTCATTTTTATTGCTATTGTTGCTGGCCTGTTCTGTTGTACAGGCGGAGGATTCGCGCATTGCGCAAGAGTTGGCTGATAACTCACCGCCGATTAATCCATTACGGGAGGCGATGGGAAAGAAGGCCTATGATGAGGCGATGGCCTCAGGAAAATACCGTTACGTAGGCCCGCGCAGTTGTCGGGTCTGCCACCGAGATTTTTTCAACGGCCGTAAAGATGACAAACACTTTCATACCTTTAACAAGATAAAGAATGCCGGTTTTGATAAAGAACCGAAATGCCTCGCCTGCCACACCACCGGTTATGGTGTCCCCACTGGATTTGTCGATGAGAAAAAGAGCACGCGCTTACTCGGGGTGCAGTGTGAGGGGTGTCATGGCCCCGGTAATGTGCACATGCGGTTAAATGATGGTGGTGGTTTTCTGGCCGGCGTAGATAATCCTGCAAGAATCAGGAAGATGTGTCAGGCATGTCACAGCAAGCGATGGAACAGGTCCTATACCCCGGAGCAGTTTCAGCAGTTTTATGATAGCTATGTGACGGCCACCCCCGGCGATGAGAAGCCTTCCTATTATAGCGATTAGGGGTATACGCTTTTTTACGGTACGTAATAGCGGTATGATGCCCCTAGAACAGATGACCGAACGAACGGGATAGCGAGAGGTCACATACATGAGGGGGTACTTCCTTGTTACGACTACGTCCAATTATCGCTGTCCTGTTGTTACTCCTGTCCCTGCCCTTAGTGGCAGAGGATGGGCGTATTAGTGCGCAGCTGGCGGAGACGACCGAACCGCTTGTCCCCCTTAAGCAGGTTCTTGGTGAGAAGACCTTTAATGAGGCAATGGCAACTGGAAAGTATAGTTTTGCCACCAACTTCAAGTGTCGTCTCTGTCATCGTGACTTTTTTGTAGGCAGAAAGAAGGATGCGCACGACCACACCTTTGCCAAAGTGGTAGAGGCGGGACATGGTGAGGCGCAGCAGTGCATGGGGTGTCACACTACAGGCTTCGGCGTTCCGGGTGGTTTCGAATCGCCCGTTACCACACCTAAACTGGCCAACGTACAGTGCGAGGGGTGTCATGGTCCGGGCAGTGAACATATCCGTCGTAACGCCAGAGGTGGATTTTTAGCCGGGACGGATCGCCCAGAGGTTCTCAAACAGATGTGTCTGACATGTCATAATGAGCGCTGGAATCGTGCCTTCGATAATTTTCAACAGGCCTACGATAGCTATAAAACAGCAAAACCCGGTGATGAAAAATAGACGATGGTTGAGTTTCTCAGACGATACAATCTTTCACTACAACTGGGTTTTCTGATCATTGCCCTCTGTTCTTTCTCTTATTACAACTACATTTCGCAAAAATCACTTTTTCTCAAACAGCTGCAGAATGATAGCAGTGACCTGCTACAGTCGGTTCGTTCCAGCATTGTAAAATTTAATAGTATCGAGCGGACGCTGAGTATCAGTTCGCTGGTCAGTAATATGTCGTTCAAGCTGGAGATTTTCGAATTTCGCTATCTTGACAGTGAGGGTGTGGTCGTCAATTCGATGTTTGAGGATGAAGTGGGAAAACCATACGACCATCCTGGTATTGAACTGGCACTGAAACAGGATGGTGAATTTTCTGAATATTACTCAATGGGACAGTACTACGTTGAAGAGCGTGATTTGACCAAGGTGATGGCGATTACCTTTCCCGTGCAGGAGGGCGAACGTCGTTACGGGATTATTGATCTGGCGGTAGACATTGGTGAGTTTGACTACATCCCTGATGCATCGCGTGATGCAGTAATGAGTCGATTGCAGAAGGATACCACCAATCTTTTGAATGCCATCGCAGGTTCAATTGTTTCACGTGTCAAAGTCTTCGAGACACTGGATCTACCCGATTTTCTCAGTGCATTGGTGGCACAAACCGGTGGCACGCGCGAGGTTAGCCTGGCAGATGAGAATGGTGTGATCTATAGCAGCAGTCGCAAGGAGCTCTATGGGGATAAAGAGTCGATAGTGCAGTTTCGATCCCAGCGTTTCCGCCAGCATGATGGGAAGCATGAGTATTTGATGATGGTGCCGCTCAATCCAGAGGAATCAACGGGCGATGTCATGTTACTTGCCATTGATGCCGACCACTATGTCGACAACGAACGCAAACTGCGGTTCACTTCAATTGCGACCAGTCTATTAGCCATTATCGTTTCGGTCACTATTGCGTACGCCATCTATAGCATCAACCTGCGTCGTGCTCGAGAGGAGAACATTCGTCTGGAGAAGATGGTCGAGGAGCGCACCGATGAGCTGCGTCGTATTAGTCAAACCGACAAGTTGACCGGTCTGGC
Organism: Chromatiales bacterium; assembly: GCA_029879245.1. Taxonomy (GTDB): domain Bacteria; phylum Pseudomonadota; class Gammaproteobacteria; order Thiohalomonadales; family Thiohalomonadaceae; genus JAPHSX01. Next base: position 6,272 of record JAOUQQ010000118.1, read on the forward strand.
GAATCGTAGTTATCTGGAAGAGCACCTGGAGATAGAGTTTAAACGCTCGTTGCGCTATCAGTTACCGTTAACACTTGCGGTAGTGGATCTCGACCATTTCAAAAGGGTGAATGATACTTTTGGTCACCTGGCCGGGGATGCGGTTCTGCGTGAGATTGGTGCCAGGTTACGTGCCGAATTGCGTGAGACCGATTTTGTTGGCCGTTTTGGTGGCGAAGAGTTTGTGGTGATCTTTATCAATACATCGCTGGAAGGATCACTGAAACTGGCGGAGCTGCTGCGCCGTATGGTAGAGGTAAGCCCGGTGCATTTTGAGGGGCAGGACATTCCAGTCACCGCCAGTATTGGCGTGGCAATACGAAATAGCGCCCATGAAGGTTATAAAGAGATCTTCGCCGATGCGGATCAGGCGCTCTACCAGGCCAAGGAGCAGGGAAGAAATTGCATCTGCTATGTCAACGATGGTGAGGTGTTGCGCTACCATAGCAAGACAGTGATTGACGATTAACCCCTCAGTCCCACTCCATGTTTCAATAGCCACAGGCTGTAGCTGTAGAGCACGGCGATAAAGGCGATGATCACCCCATAGGCAACGGCCAGCGAGATGTCACTTACCCCCAGCATGCCGTAGCGAAATGTGTTCACCATATAGAGGATCGGGTTACCCAGCGAGAGGGTTTGCCAGAGCGGTGGCAGCATGGTCACTGAGTAGAAGATTCCGCCAAGGTAGGTTAACGGCGTCAGGACGAAGGTGGGG
>JAOUQQ010000119.1 GCA_029879245.1 Chromatiales bacterium
TTGTTAAATGGTGGCGTTGTGGATGTCTTAATCGCCGACTAGGGCGCGCCACTCCAGCTTTCGTCCCATCAAGCCCCGTCAAATCCCGCCCTATCCCATAATTCTCATTCCTTATGTCCCCTCACATCAGCGCGTATATGTGTCAGGATTTCTGAGAAGAGTGAGGCGGGATCGGCCAGCGAGTAGAGATAAGCAGATGCAGATATTCTTTTTGCCGGGCATGGATGGAACAGGGGATCTGTTTGAGCCACTGATACGTGAGCTTGGCAGTGAGCTAGAGCTTCGGGTGATCAGTTATCCGCATGATGTTGCGTTAAGCTATGGGCAACTGGTTGATGTAGTTCGGGCTCAACTGCCAGAAGAGAAGGCGTTTATTCTGGTGGCTGAGTCATTCTCGGGCCCCATCGGTTACGTGATTGCTAGTGATGCACCAGACAATTTGAAGGGCGTGGTGTTTCTGGCGACATTCCTTGGCCCACCGAACAGGGTTGTGCGGCTTATCAACAGGCTGCCATTAGCGCTACTGTTCAGGATGCCTCTGCCAACGATCCTCGTTAAGTGGTTTCTGTTGGGCTGGGGGGCGACAGAGGCGTTGGTAACGGCGTTCCGTCGCTCATTAGGACGGGTAACAGCTGAGGTGCTCGCATCTCGGGTAAGTGAGATGAGTCGCCTGAAGGGTGGGACAGTGCCGGTAACAGTACCCTGTGCCTACATCTCGCCTACCAAAGACAGACTGGTACCGAGAGATCGTGTCAATGAGTTTCTGGAGGTGGCGCCAGGGATTGAGGTGGTCGCCATAGAGGGGCCGCACTGCATCGCGCAAACCAGACCGCGGGAGTGTGCAGAGGTGATTAAGCGATATGCTTTTATGGCGTCTGCACAAAAGTGACGGACAGCTGCCCTGTGTCGTCTGGCACAAAACAGATGCCGCCACTGTGATGACTGCGAGTGCTAACCAGCTACCCTATTTGAAGCTGTAATTTTTCTCCTCCCCCTGTTTACGTACCGCATTCACCAGAGCCTGATCCATGGTGTTTACCTGCGGTTTCTCCATCCGCTTCTCCGTGACATAGGCCTCGCGTTCCTCACTCAATTTTTTGATCTCCTCCTTAATTTTGTTTCGCTCGTTCTGCTTTGTCATGACATACTCAGTCCGCTCTTCACTGGACATCCCAGCCATGGGTGCGGGCAGCGCCTCTTCTTTGAGCTCAGTGACTTTTACCTCGCCCTGTTCAACCGCATCGACCAGGTCCCAGGTGCTATTTTTGTAGAGTTTACTGGCCTTCGATTTGGCGCGCTTGGCCATGAGTCCGGAGGAGACCGATTCGCTCTTCATGTCCTGCTCCAGTTGTAGATCGTGTTTGCGTTTACCCTCAGTGCCATAAGGTATATAGGTGCTGTTGAGTTGAGTGTTGAGTTCAGCAAGGCGTTTGTCCTGTGGTGCAGTGATGTGAACCACCTTGTGGTTGTGATCGATATTCATGTACTCACCACCGGCCAGCATAGCGCCATCTTTCCAGCCGCTTTCGGCCCCCTCCTTAAAGCTGCCGGCGTGGATGGTGTTGACGGTGATCCCCCTCTTTCGAGCCTCGGTGATCGCCTGTTTGTACTCTACCGGCCCCTGGGTAAAGGGTTCGTTGCCGGCGATAAAGATCGCCCGTATATCGCTCTCCCGATCACTCCAGGCCAGCTCCTTTACCGCCATGCTGATCACATAGCCACAGTACTCTTCACCGCCATCGGTGGTGAGTGAGAAGAGGGCCTGTGATACCTCATCCAGTTCGGTCGTCAAACCACGCAGCTTGCGGATGTGGCCGTTCTGGGCGCTGATGCCGTCATTGCCATACTCATAGACAGCAACCTGTAGTTCCGGTGTCTGACCATGGTGGGTGCTATCGGCAAAGGTGTTGACTACCTGCCACAACTGCTCGCGAGTCTGGTGGATGAGGCCATCCATGGAGCTGCTGGTGTCGAGCAGGATGGCAAGTTGGATAACAGGTGCATCAACTACGGCTGTTTCTGGAGCGGGTGGTGCAGTCTCCGCGTAGAGCCTGAACGAGGGGTAAAATCCCACGGTTACAGCAGTAATAATAAATATCGCTAGAATTACAATCTTGTTTTTCATCTTTGCTCCTCCACGGTTGCATTAATCGTGGTTAGAGCATAAGCAGGCAGAATAGAAATAATTAGACAGGGATATGTAAATCCTGCGATGCAAAATTTACACAACTTTTACCTTTAACGCTTGGTCAGGCGAATACTGCGGTAGTGGGTAGACGGGAGAGTGGGGGCCGCATGTGATCCACGGCAATGAGATTACGCTGACAACGTGCGAGTACTAAGGGCGCTCAGCTGAGCGCTTACTCAGTGGGAGTCTATCAGGGCAGCAGCAGTATGGCGGCTGAGGTAGGCTCGGCCATGACAACCAGTAGTGCAACGATCAGCAATAGGGCCGGGATAATACCAGTACGTTTCTTGACCATGAGGACCTCCGTTAAATCATGAAAACGATGTGCCGCTTCCAGATAAAACTAGCACACCATTCATCTCTGTATAGGGTCTAAAAGGTGGTTTTCAAATGATATTTCAAACCCGTGTCAGAGAGGTGATCTTAGAGAGCATCAATGTCTAATGCTGCCACTTAACTGCTTGAATTTAAGTCAGTTTTACTCCTACATGGAGTCCAGGCTGACAGCAGAAAAAACCGCCGTAAACAACTGGGTTTATGGCGGCTTTTCTCTAACAAATCCGTCTGTTAGCACATACTTTAACAATCTACTTTAAATGGAAAATTTTTCTCCTTTTTATCAGTTTTGGTTTAATGGGTATGGCCGTCAGCAAAGTGCTCATCTTTGGCGCTCTTCTCGATGTCATGATGTCCATCACTGTTGTCATGACCATCGGTCGCGACACCGCCATGGGTATGACCATCGCTTGAGGCGACAAGGGTTTGATAGCCCTCCTCATCCATCCCCGGCATGGCCCTCAGGAAGGCGACCAGCGACCAGATATCATCATCAGTATTACTGCCACCCCAGGCGGGCATGCCGGTCATCTTGATACCATGCTTGATCACCCAGAAGCCGCGCTGCGGATTGATGCTCTGCTGCATGGCAAATCGAGGCGGCTGCGGGTAGAGCCCGGCAAACAGTTCACCGCTCTGCTGCCCGGGAGTGAGATGGCAGACGGCACACATCGCCTGATAGTTGCCGGCACCGCGACGGATCCGCTCATCACTACCCAGATCCGCGGGAACCTCCACCCCATCAGACGCCCTGGTGATGGAGGCGTCCCGCACCTCGGCAATCAGCTCCTCGGTGACGGGCCAATGCGGCTCATCGGCACCAATGCCGTAGAAGCCACCGATGAAGTAGCCCGCAGCGCCAAGCAGTAATAGTCCGGTAAGAACGACTAGCGTGGTTATCGATTTTATTCCCATTAAGATTCCCCTTATCTATCGTTAAAACCAGAAACTTACCCCGGCCACATAACGTGTCTCACTCACTTCACCTCCGGTCTGTCGGGCAAGGTCTGCCGTCTCCCCCAGGGCGGTATGCCAGTTAATGCCGATGTAGGGGGCAAACTCGCGGCGGATCTCATAGCCCAGGCGAAGATTGAGCCCCAGCGATGAGGCACCCTTGCCGATGCCTTCGAGCGGTTCGCTCTTGCCAAAGGCGCTCATCTCAAGTTCGGAGGAGAGGAACCAACGTTGGGTAAACATCAGCTCGTACTCCGCCAGCAGGCGCAGTTCGGTCTGGCCATCGTTGTCCCTGAAGAGGGCGATATCCGTCTCGATAAAGTAGGGGGCGGTGCCGTGCAGGCCAAGTGCCACCCAGTCGTGCTCGGGCTGTGGTTTAAAGTCCCGCCGCCCGCCAAACTGCAGGTCCCAGTAGGGGGAGATGGCGCGGCTGTAGAGCAGTTGAAGCTCCTGCTCTTCAACGGTGCCATCGACCTGCTCCATATCGGCCTTCAGCCATAGCTTGTTAAGGTCGTAACCGATCCAGAGGTCACCCTCCAGCACCAGCGGGTCGGGACCGTCACCTGCCTGAACCTCCAGCCGGTCTATCGTCAGTTTTGCCAGTAACGGGTCATCATTGCCACCGGCCATCGCCAGCGGGGTAACGAGCAGCGAGGCAAACAGTGTTGTAAAGACTCTTTTCATTGTCATTCTCCTCAGCTCACTACGACTTTTCTGAACATACCCATCATGTGGTAGAGCAGATGGCAGTGATAGGCCCAACTCCCCATCGCATCGGCGGTGACCAGATAGCTGATCTTTGAGCCGGGTTGCACTGAGATAGTGTGTTTGCGCGGGATGCGCATCGGGTCGCCCGTCTCCAGGTCACTCCACATACCGTGGAGGTGGATCGGGTGGTACATCATGGTGTCGTTGATGAGGTTGATGCGTACCCGCTCGCCGTATTTGAGTCGTAGCGGTTCGGCATCGGCGAACTTTACCCCATTCATCGACCACATATAGCGGCTCATATTGCCGGTAAGGTGGAGGTCGATCTCGCGGCTCGGTTCACGCATATCGGGTGTGTGGTGGAGGTTGCGTAGATCGGCGTAAGTGAGTACCCGCCGACCGTTATTGCGCAGCCCCACACCGGGATCGTCGATACGATATTGCGGGTTGGTCGCCACCATATCGACATGCGGGCCTGACTCGGTTGCGGCATGCTTGAGTGGTCGGGCACTGCCGTAGCCGGCCCTCCCAGAACCCATCTCCGGTTTCGCTGCCATCGACATACCGCCCATCGCTGCACCATGCATCGAGTGATCCATGCCGCCCATGTTGCCGCCGTCGTGCATTGAGTGGTCCATACCGCCCGTGTCGCCGCCACCATGCATCGAGTGGTCCATGGCGCCCATGTTGCCGCCGCCGTGCAGCGAGTGATCCATACCGCCCATATCGCCGCCACCATGCATCGAGTGGTCCATGGCGCCCATGTTGCCGCCACCGTGCATTGAGTGATCCATACCACCCATGTCGTGGGCCATGCCCATATCGGTGTGGGTCAGGATGGGGGCGGGATCCATAGCGGGCAGATCCGCGGTGAGAGCAGGGTCGGGGGTGAGGGTGCCGCGGGCATAGCCTGAACGGTCCATCGCCTGTGCAAAGACGCTGTAGGCACGGTCATCACTCGGCTCGACGATCACATCGTAGGTCTCGGCCACACCGATGCGGAACTCATCGACACTCACCGGCTCGACGTACTGACCATCGGCGGCCACCACGGTCATCTTCAGGCCGGGGATACGCACATCGAAGAAGGTCATCGCCGCCGCGTTGATGAAGCGCAGGCGTACCTTTTCGCCGCGTTTGAACAGCCCCATCCAGCCATCGGCCGGGGTGACGCCGTTCATCAGGAAGGTGTAGGTATAACCAGTGACATCGGAGATATCGCGGTCGGACATGCGCATCTGATTCCACATCGCCCGGTCATCCATCATGCCGCCCCACCCCTTCTCACCGATATCGCGGCTCAGGTCGCCCACCGTGCGCTCGCGAAAGTTGTAGTAGTGGGAGAGCTTCTTCAGCTTGGCGTAGACATCATGGGGGTCTTCATCGCTCCAGTCAGAGAGCATCACCACGTAGTCGCGGTCATAGGTGAAGGGCTCCGGCTCTTTGGGGTCGATGATGATGGCGCCGTAGGCACCGGTCTGCTCCTGGAAGCCGGAGTGGCTGTGGTACCAGTAGGTGCCGTTCTGCACCAGCGGGAAGCGATAGGTGAAGCTCTCCCCGGGCTTGATGCCGCCAAAGCTGATGCCGGGTACGCCATCCATCTTCTCCGGCAGGATCAGGCCGTGCCAGTGGATAGAGGTATCCACCGCCATATTGTTGGTGACCTTGAGCACCACCTCCTCACCCTCACGCCAGCGCAGCACCGGGGCGGGTACCGAGCCATTGATGGCGGTGGCATAGCGATCACTGCCGGTAAAATTGACCGGGGTCTGGCTGTAGCGCAGGTCAAAGCTCGAACCGCGCAATACCTCAGGCCCTAGTCGCGCCCGTAGCGCCTCAGCGGCACTAACATCACGCAGCGGATTAACACCGAGCGCCATCGCGGCGCCCCCCAGTGCCAGCCCCGTCACAAAGCGACGGCGCGACAGGTCAGCCCCCATGGTCGAGGGCAAAATAATTCTTCTCATGGAATAACCTCCGTAATCTGCCACTGATGGTGGCAGTAACACTTCAATTCAACGGTACGGGCAGAAAGCCCGTGACTGACGATGAATCAGGCGCGCGGAGGACGCTCAGGTGGAGAGGAGAGATAGTCGATATGGCTGTGCAGATAGTGGAGGGCAGGGATGTTTCCTACCTGCGCAGAGACAGAGTGGCCCGGTTGAACCGCCCCGCAGACGCTACAGCCGTGGCTGCCACAGGTATCGTTGGGTTCACAGTGGGACATGGGCTGGCCCTGTTCTGAGCCACCATGCTGTTCATGATCGTGATCCATACAGGCGACCATGTCGGTCGCCCCCATGGATAGATGAAGAGACGCCATCACCGGCGTTGCCGCCACCATCAAGGTGAGCAGCAGAACGCCTAATAGCCGATGTATGGGGTGATGTGGTGACACGAAGTGCAGGGGCCTCTATTTAAATCTCTTCATAGTAGAGCTGCGGACTCTAGCAAAGTTCAAAATCGTTCGCCCTAACCATAACGTTTCTGCTTCTTTGCCGGGGCCCTTTTCTTCGCCACCTTTTTTGCCGGAGCCTTTTTTGCCGGCGCCTTCTTTGCCGGCGCCTTCTTTGCCGGAGTCTTCTTTGCCGGCGCCTTCTTTGCCGGCGCCTTCTTTGCCGGTGCCTTCTTTGCCGGTGCCTTCTTTGCCGGTGCCTTCTTTGCCGGTGCCTTCTTTGCCGGTGCCTTCTTTGCCGGTGCCTTCTTTGCCGGTGCCTTCTTCGCCGGAGTCTTCTTTGCCGGAGTCTTCTTTGCCGGAGTCTTCTTTGCCGGAGTCTTCTTTGCCGGAGTCTTCTTTGCCGGAGTCTTCTTTGCCGGCGCCTTCTTTGCCGGT
>JAOUQQ010000120.1 GCA_029879245.1 Chromatiales bacterium
GTCGCATGAGACCTCCTCGCAGAAGGCGCCGATGAGGGCATCACGCTCTTCCCGATCCATGGCATTGACCTTCACCTTAATCAACTCATGGTGGGCCAGAGTCGCGTCAATCTCCCTGACCACACCCTCCGTCAATCCGTTACCACCGATGATCACCAGCGGTTTGAGGTTGTGGGCCAGTTTGCGCAGGTGGCGCTTCTGCGGTTCGCTCAGGGACATGGGTTTAGGGGTACAATCTGATAAAATGGGGGGCAACATTAGCCCCACCCACTATTTAATGCAACTGAATTTAATCGCGATGGCCAGAAGCAAGAGTAGCGACGCATGGATGAAAGAACACTTCGACGACGAGTTCGTCGCCCGTGCCCAGCAGGAGGGGTATCGCTCGCGTGCGACCTACAAACTGCTGGAGGTCAACGATAAGGACAAGCTGCTCAAGCGAGGTATGACGGTGGTGGATCTGGGGGCCGCCCCAGGTGGCTGGTCCCAGGTTGTTGCCGATATCGTCGGTGAGGAGGGGATGGTGGTGGCCCTCGATATCCTGCCGATGGACCCGTTGCCCGGGGTCGAGGTACTGCTGGGCGATTTTCAGGAGGCGGCGGTCTTCAACCACCTGCTCGATACCCTCGGCGGCCGTCCGGTGGATGTTGTAATGTCGGATATGGCACCCAATATGAGTGGTATGCGCTCCATTGATCAGCCTCGCGCTATCTATCTGTGTGAATTGACGCTGGACCTGGCGCGTAGTGTATTGAAACCGGGCGGTACTATGTTGCTCAAGCTGTTTCAGGGAGAGGGATCTGATGAATTTATCCGAGAATGCCGCAACACTTTTCGTAAAGTGGTGATCCGCAAACCGGCCGCCTCGCGGGCCCGCTCACGCGAGGTCTATGTGTTGGCGTTGAACTATTTTGTAGTGTAACGTACCAAATATCCTGGAAATTACAGATCTATATAGAGAGTCGAGGCAAGGTTTGAACGATATAGCCAAGAATATCCTGTTGTGGCTGGTGATCGCATTTATCCTGATGTCGGTCTTCACCAGCTTTGGCCCGCAACGTACCGAGAAGCAGCCGCTGACCTACTCCCAGTTTATCGAGGATGTGAAGTCGAAGCGGGTAGAGAAGGTGACCATTGAGGGGAATGTGGTCAGCGGCAATTTCCATGGTGGTGAGCGCTTCCAGACCTACGCCCCTGACGACAAGGGGCTGGTGGGTGATCTGCTGAGCAATGGTGTTGAGATCGTCGCCAAGCCGCCGGAGAAGCCCGGTTTCCTCAGTCAGCTCTTTATCTCCTCCTTCCCCATTCTGCTGCTGCTGGGTGTCTGGATCTACTTTATGCGCCAGATGCAGGGCGGTGGTGGTGGCAAGGGTGCCATGTCGTTCGGCAAGTCGAAGGCGCGCATGTTGAGTGAGGACCAGGTCAAGGTTACCTTCAGTGATGTGGCTGGTGTTGAAGAGGCCAAGGATGAGGTCGGTGAACTGGTAGAGTTTCTGCGCGACCCGAGCAAATTCCAGAAGCTGGGCGGCAAGATCCCGCGTGGTGTATTGATGGTCGGCTCACCCGGAACCGGCAAGACCCTGCTGGCCAAGGCGATCGCCGGTGAGGCGAAGGTGCCGTTCTTCACCATCTCCGGTTCCGACTTCGTTGAAATGTTCGTCGGTGTCGGCGCTTCGCGCGTACGCGACATGTTCGAGCAGGCGAAGAAACACGCCCCCTGCATCATCTTCATCGACGAGATCGACGCGGTCGGTCGCCACCGCGGTGCCGGCCTTGGCGGCGGACACGACGAGCGAGAGCAGACCCTCAACCAGCTGCTGGTGGAGATGGATGGTTTCGAGGGCAACGAGGGGGTGATTGTGATCGCCGCCACCAACCGCCCCGATGTGCTGGATCCGGCGCTGATGCGTCCCGGCCGCTTCGACCGTCAGGTGGTGGTACCGCTGCCCGATGTGCGCGGCCGAGAGCAGATACTCAAGGTACATATGCGCAAGGTACCCCTGGCCGAGGATGTGAAGGCCTCGATCATCGCCCGTGGTACCCCCGGTTTTTCCGGTGCCGATCTTGCCAATCTGGTCAATGAGGCGGCCCTGTTCGCTGCCCGTGCCAATAAGACCGTGGTAACGATGGACGACTTCGAGCGTGCCAAGGACAAGATCATGATGGGGGCCGAGCGCAAGTCGATGGTGATGTCCGATGACGAGAAGAAGATGACCGCCTACCACGAGGCGGGTCATGCCATCGTTGGTCGGCTTGTGCCGTCGCACGACCCGGTGCACAAGGTGACCATCATCCCGCGTGGCCGCGCCCTGGGTGTCACCATGTTTCTGCCCGAGGCCGATCGTCTTTCGCAAAGCAAGGAGTTTCTTGAGAGCAAGATCTCCGTGGCCTATGGTGGCCGCATCGCCGAGGAGCTGATCTTCGGTACGGACAAGGTGAGTACCGGTGCCAGCAGCGATATCCGCCACGCGACGGATATTGCGCGCAATATGGTTACCAAGTGGGGCCTTTCTGAAAAACTCGGTCCGCTACTCTATGCCGAGGAGGAGGGGGAGGTATTTCTGGGCCGTTCTGTAACCCAGCATAAAAATGTCTCTGACGAGACCGCGCATATTATTGATGAGGAGATCCGTCACTTCATCGACCGCAACTACCAGCGTGCCGAGGTCCTGCTCAAGGAGAATATGGACATCCTCCATGCCATGGCCGATGCCCTGATCAAATACGAAACTATTGGTCTGGAGCAGATCGACGATCTGATGAACCGTAAAGAGGTTCGTCCGCCCGCGGACTGGAGCGACAGCGACCAGAAGCCGGATGGCGGTACCAGCGCCGGCAGTGAGGAGAAGAGGACGGAGGGCTCCTCGTCGGACAAACCGCTCGGAGGGCCGGCCGGAGAGCACTAAGCTCAAACTGACAAACGCCCCGAATTCCGGGGCGTTTTATTTGTGGCTTATTTTTTGCCGTTGTGTCAATTAATGACATATATGGAGTGAGTGGAGGTAACTATTAGATAGCTTCTAAAAAAGTTAAGCAGACTTCCGATATTATTGCAGGACAGAATACCAAGCAAAAAACGTATTGTCTTATTGATATCACCATGCTAGATTTAAAGCCACTATGATTGTGTGGCTATACTGTATTTGGGTTATGCTGCACAATCACTCGGGCATGTGTCGCCAAGCACCGAGTATCCGTAGATCTATTTATTCGCACCAAGGAAGGGGTACTAATCAGCATGGACAGTGACGTCGGCGACGAAGCAGTCAAACCGGATACTGGCCTGATATGTCTAGTAATGTTGGCCCGGTTTCACGGTGTCGCGGCTGAGGGCGACCAGCTTCATCACCATTTTGGCCAATCTGGCCAGCAGTTTGGCCCGACCGAAATCCTCCGCGCCAGCAAGCTTCTTGGTCTTAAGGCCCGCCTGGTCAGTTCTGATTATTCCCGTCTTGATAAAATTCAGCTTCCGGCTATTGTCCAACATAAAGATGGCCACTATTTCGTTATCGCCGGCCTGAAAGAGGAGGAAGGTGTCGCCTCGGTTTTGATTCAGGACCCGCTCGAGCAACGCCCACAAATTCTCCCGGGCGATCAATTTGAGGAGGCATGGTCCGGTGAGCTGATCCTCATCACCAAACGCGCGGGCCTGTTCAGCGCCGAAGGCAAGTTCGACTTCAAATGGTTTATCCCGGCGATCCTCAAGTATCGCAAGCTCTTCGGCGAAGTACTGCTCGCCTCATTCTTTATGCAACTGTTTGCACTGGTCACGCCACTCTTCTTCCAGGTGGTGATCGACAAAGTCCTGGTGCACAAAGGGCTCACTACCCTTGATGTGCTTGCTCTTGGCTTGATCGTCATCTCACTCTTCGAGGTCGTGCTCACTGGTCTGCGTACCTATCTCTTTTCCCACACCGCACAGCGTATTGATGTTGGTCTTGGTGCAAAACTCTTCAACCATCTACTGGCACTACCGATCAGCTATTTCGAGGCAAGAAGAGTAGGTGATACTGTCGCCCGTGTCCGCGAGCTGGAGAACATCCGTAACTTCCTCACCGGCTCGGCACTAACGCTGGTGATTGATCTTTTCTTCACCGTCGTCTTCCTGGCAGTGATGTACTACTACAGCCCCATACTCACCTGGATCGTGCTTGGTTCCATTCCGTTCTACATCATCCTCTCACTCATCGTTACCCCAATTTTGCGTCACCGCGTGGAAGAGAAGTTCAATCGTGGCGCCGAAAACCAGGCCTTCCTGGTTGAGAGTGTTAATGGTGTCGAAACGGTCAAGGCAATGGCCGTCGAGCCGCAATTGCAACGCCAGTGGGAAGAGCAGCTTGCCGGATACGTCAATGCCAGCTTCAAGGCTACCACCCTCGGCAATATCGCCAGCCAAAGTGCCTCGTTTATCAACAAGGTTGTGGTCGTCCTCACCCTCTGGTTTGGTGCGCGCCTGGTGATTGAGGGCGAGATCAGCGTCGGACAGCTCATCGCCTTCAACATGCTCGCCGCTCGCGTCAGCGGCCCGATCCTGCGCCTCGTGCAGCTGTGGCAAGACTTCCAGCAAGCTGGCATCTCGGTACAGCGTCTAGGGGACATCCTCAACGCCCCGCGCGAACCGGGCTACAACCCCAATCGCGCTAGCCTCCCTGCACTGCAAGGCCGTGTCACCTTCGATCACGTCACCTTCCGCTACCACCCTGATCGCCCTGAGGTGCTCCAGCGCATCCAACTAGACGTCAAACCCGGCGAAGTGATCGGCATCGTTGGCCGCTCCGGCTCCGGCAAGAGCACGCTCACCAAACTGGCTCAACGTCTCTACATCCCTGAGAGTGGCCGCGTCATGGTCGATGGAGTCGATCTCGCCATGATCGATCCGACATGGTTGAGAAGACAGGTGGGTGTCGTCCTGCAAGAGAACGTCCTCTTTAATAGAAGCATCCGCGCCAATATCGCCCTCAGCGACCCCGGCATCCCCATGGAGCGCGTCATTCAAGCCGCTAAACTGGCCGGTGCCCACGACTTTGTCCTCGAACTTTCAGAAGGCTACGATACCCTCGTCGGTGAACACGGCAGCAACCTCTCCGGAGGACAGCGTCAACGCATCGCCATTGCCCGCGCCCTTATCACCAATCCCAAGATCCTCATCTTCGACGAAGCGACCAGCGCCCTCGACTATGAATCGGAACGGATCATCCAGGACAACATGCAGCACATCAGCAAAGGGCGCACCGTCTTCATCATTGCCCACCGCCTTAGTGCAGTGCGCCGTGCCGACCGCATTATCGTCATTGATCACGGCCAGATCGTCGAAGAGGGCAGCCATTCCCAACTCGTCAATCAGCACGGCCACTACGCCAAGCTTTATCAATATCAACTAGGCGATGCCCGCGAAGGGTACGCTGTTGTCAACTAGTGATCTAAAAACCACAGGAGCAAAACAGATGAGTAATGATGTGAACACCCAGGCCCCCAACCCCATCCAGATGGCCGAGCAGATCACTGACACACTCTGGCATCTCACCCAAGACTGGAACGATTTCGCCAAGTCCACCGTTGCACACCCCTGGCTACAGGCCATGGATAGCGCTGCCCTCCAGCTCGCCTTCACCCTTGGGCGTACCACCGTCAAACAGCACATGCAACACCTCAGCAATGCCCGCAAGGGACTCGTCCCGGTTGACTACTACCTGCAGCGCGCCCTTAAGTGCGGCCTGATCGAACAACCACAGGCCGACGAGCTACATGCACAACTGACAGCCCTGGCCCAACGCCTCGACCAGCACGCACAAACCGTTGTGCAGTCCGCCAACCAGAAAGTCGCCGAGCAAGAGACCAAGGCAGAAGAGAATCGAAAAGAGGAGACGATCTCAGAGGGCAGCAGTGATGCCGCCACCGCCGCAGCGCACTGAGATCGACAAATAACCAATGAATAGTCTGCTTCAACCAGTGCACAGCTTCTTGCCGTATCCACGTGTCAGGGGGTGTGGCGTCTGTGCAACCCGGAAAGAACTATCCCGCCCCTCACTCGACCTTTTACAGAGGGGGAAGTGGCTGCATTGCATTTACAATCTCTCCACTGAAAAGAAGATGACCGGGGAGGGGGTAACCAGATGAGCACTCAACGCAACCAGGACGAACTCCAATTCCTCCCCGCTGCGCTGGAGATTCAGGAGACTCCGCCATCCCCCATTGGCCGCACCATTACCTGGAGCATCGTCACACTCTTTACCCTGGCCATCATCTGGGCCTGCTTTGGCCAGATCGACATCGTCGCCGTCGCTCAGGGCAAGGTCGTCCCCAGTGATCGCACCAAAGTTATCCAGCCGCTGGAGATCGGCACCATCAGCGCCATTCATGTGCACGAAGGTCAAACCGTGAAAAAGGGTGAGCTGCTCATTGAGCTCGATGCCACCAACACCACGGCCGACGTCACCCGCCTCGGTAACGAATACAGCAGCGTCCAGGCCGAACTTGCCCGTGCCGTCGCACTGGTTACGGCCATGCAGAACCACGCTGCCCCCCAACCCAACTGGCCCAAAGCCATCTCTGTCGACATCCTTGCGCCCCAGCAGCAGCTCCTCACTGGTCAGTGGCAACAGCATCAGGCCAAACTCAATAGCCTCGACAGCGAGCAAACCCGCCGCCAGGCCGAACTGCGTGGTACCGAGGAGCAGATTAAAAAACTCAAGGCCACACTGCCACTCATCAAAGAGCGTACCGAGTCGCTCAAGCAGCTCTCAGAACAACAGCTCGCCCCACGCCATAGCTATCTGGAGCTTGAACAGCAGCGTATCGAACAGAGCCAGGACCTCGCCATCCAGCAACAACGCCGCCAGGAACTCGTCGCGACGCTGAACCAACTCAAGGAGCAACGCAAAGCCGAAGA
>JAOUQQ010000041.1 GCA_029879245.1 Chromatiales bacterium
GAGTATGACTTTTATGCGGCAGATATTACCCGTACCTTCCCGATCAATGGCACCTTCAGCAAGGAGCAGCGCGCCCTCTACGAGCTGGTACTCAGGGCGCAGTATGCGGCGATTGAGCAGGTTAAACCTGGCAATCACTGGAACGACCCCCACGAGGCGGTGGTGAAGGTGATCACTAAGGGGCTGGTCGAACTGGGGATCCTCAAGGGGAGTGTCACCACCCTGATCAAGAGCGAGGCCTATCGTAAATTTTTTATGCACCGTACCGGCCACTGGCTGGGGATGGATGTACACGACGTGGGTGAATACAAGGTGGGGGATGAGTGGCGCGTGCTGGAGCCGGGGATGGTGATGACCATCGAGCCCGGTCTCTATATCCCGGCCGGTAGCAAGGGAGTGGCGAAGAAGTGGTGGAACATCGGTATTCGCATCGAGGATGATGTGCTGGTGACCAAAGAGGGCTATGAGGTGCTGTCGCAGGATGTCCCCAAGGAGCCCGATGAGATCGAGGCGCTGATGGCGGGGCGTAAGCCCCCAGCCAGGAAGAAGGCGGCCAGGAAGAGGACATGACAGACGATTTCGATCTACTGATTGTCGGTGGCGGTATGGTGGGGGCGAGCCTCGCCCATGCCCTTAAGGCGCTGCCGCTACGCATCGGTATTATTGAGGCCTATCCGCTGCACGATGAGAAGCAGCCGAGCTTTGATTCGCGTGCCATCGCTCTCTCCTACGGATCGAGGCGCATCTTCGATACCCTGGGGGTGTGGCAGGCGATGGTGGCCGAGACGGTCACCCCGATCACCCGTATCCATGTCTCCGACCGGGGCCACTTCGGCTCGGTACGCATGGATGCTGCCGAGGAGGGGGTGGAGGCACTTGGCTACGTGGCCGAGGCCTCGGTGATAGGCCGTGCCCTTGCCGCTAATCTTGGCGAACTTCCCAACGTGGAGCTGATCTGCCCCGCCACCCTTAGCGACGTGCAGATCAGTGATGAACAGGCCTCCGTTACCGTCGAGCAGGGAGGGGTACTGCGAGAGCTTACGGCGAAGCTGCTGGTCGCCGCCGATGGCGGTCGCTCCACGGTGCGAGAACTGCTGGGGGCCAGGACATTCAGACTTGGCTACGGCCAGACCGCCATCATCGCCAACGTCACCACCGAGCGGGGGCACGGCGGTATCGCCTACGAGCGCTTTACCGATAGCGGTCCACTGGCGCTGCTGCCCAACAACGCCCCGGCGTGGATGGAAGATGGCGAGAGTGGTGATAAACGTTGGTCGCTGGTCTGGACTGTGCGCGACAGAGATGTCGAGGAGCACCGGGCCCTGAGCGATGCACTGTTTATCTCTCGTTTGCAGAAGCGACTCGGCAAACGTGCCGGACGCATCCTCTCGGCCACCCCGCGTCACGCTTACCCGCTAGGGCTGGAGTATGTGCGCGACCATGTGCGCCACCGCCTCGCCTTTATCGGCAATGCCGCCCACCTGATCCACCCGGTGGCGGGGCAGGGCTTCAATCTCGGGCTGCGCGACGTGGCGGCCCTGGCCGAGGTGCTGATGGAGGCGGTGAGCGCGCAGCACGATCCGGGTCTGCTGGAGACGCTGCAGCGCTACGCAAAGTGGCGCCGCCCCGACTACCTGCGGGTGATGGGGATGACCGACACCCTGGCCCGTACCTTCTCCAACGACTTCACACCGCTGGTGGTGGCGCGCAACCTGGGGATGGTGGCGATGGACCTTATTCCACCGCTGCGTCGCCTGCTGACCCATCAGGCGATGGGGGTGAACGGGCGCCAGTCGCGTCTCGCTCGCGGAGTTACCCTGGAGGGGAACGGATAGTGGCTCACGCTTACGACCTGATCATCGTCGGCGGCGGCATGGTGGGTGCGAGTCTCGCCTGCGCCCTGGGCGATACCCCGCTGCGCATCGCCGTAGTGGAGAGCCACCCGGCAAAGACCGAGTGGCCCGCCGAGAGCTACGATATCCGCGTCAGCGCCATCACCCGTGCTACCGAGAGGGTATTCCGCATGGTCGGCGCCTGGCAGGGGATGGTGGCGCGCCGCGTTACCCCCTACAGCGCGATGTCGGTATGGGATGCCACCGGCACGGGGAGTATCGGGTTTGATGCCGCCGATCTGGGCGAGCCCGACCTCGGCCACATCATCGAGAACCGGGTGATCCTCGCCGCTCTGCTGGAGCGGATGGCACAGTTCGACAATATCGATCTGCTCTGCCCGGCCCAGGTGTCAGCGCTTGAGCGCGACGAAAATGCCGCCACCCTTACCCTGGCCGATGGCCGTACTGTCACCGCCGCCCTCATCGTCGGCGCAGACGGTGCCAACTCCTGGGTGCGTGAACAGGCGGGGATCACCACCACCGGATGGCCCTATGAGCAGACCGCGGTGGTGGCGACCATCAGGACTGAACGTCACCACCACGGTGTCGCCTACCAGCGCTTCATGCCGGAGGGGCCACTCGCCTTTCTGCCGATGCCCGAGGGACTTAGCTCCATCGTCTGGTCCACCACCCCGGAGCGCTCGGCGGAACTCATTGAACTGGACGAGCAAACCTTCCTCGCCGAGCTGCAACTCGCCTTTGGCGACAAACTGGGGGCGATGGAGTCGACCGGCCCGCGCGGCGCCTTCCCGCTCCTTCTGCGCCACGCCAACCGCTACTGTGACGAGCGGCTGGTGCTGGTGGGCAACGCTGCCCACGCCATTCATCCGCTGGCAGGGCAGGGACTCAATTTGGGTGTCTCCGATATCGCCGCTCTGGCCGAGGTAGTGCTTGAGACACGGCGGAACGGGGGGGATATCGGTGAGCTGGCGGTGCTGCGCCGCTACGAGCGCTGGCGCAAGGCGGACAATGTTGCGGTGATGGCGGCGATGGACGGCTTCAAGCGTCTCTTCAGTAACGATATTGCCCCGCTCAAGCTGCTGCGTAACCTGGGACTCAGCCTCACTGACCACTCCGGGCCGGTGAAAAATATGATGATGCGTCGTGCATTGGGTTTGAGTGGCGATTTACCACGACTCTCAAGAGGAAAGGCGCTTTAGCCAGCGCCCTCTGTTTACATCTGACATATGGTCGTGATATTTAATTATGTGACGAACGTCACATTTACCGCGGTTGATATTTCGTCTCGATTTGCGATGGCAGGGATTCAGCGTGTTGTTGATGGCATGAACTTTATAATGTATGGAGCATATCTGTGAGTAACCAGCGGACTTTCCCCCGGTTCCCTCTTACCCTTGATGTATCAGTGAGTGTTGCAGGCGGTGTACAGGTCTGTCATGTACGCGATTACTGTGCAGGTGGTATTTTCCTGCTCTATGGGAAACAGCACCGCAATATCCCTCAGGGGAGCGATATCGGTATTCAGTTTACTGACCCAGAAAGACCCTCCGAGTATTACCAGTTGATCGGTAAAGTTGCCCGCGCAATGGAACACGGTGTTGGGGTATCGTTTATTGAACCAAATCAGGTTGCGTTGATGGTGTTGGCAACACAGGCGCAGAAGCAAGCGGTATCCCTTCAGAAACCCGCAAATGAGCAACTTGATAAATCTCAAGAATTAATCATTAACCAGTGTCGAGATGTTGTTGGCAGGGCGATTCATACAATGGTAGCTGATTTTGTTCAAACAGCTGACGAGCAACTCTGTTTGGCATCTGAGGAATCCATAAGCCAAACCCATCAGGCGGCCTTCTTTATCGCTGTTAATGAGCTTAAACAAAGTAAGAAGAAACTCATTGCACTGTTAGATAAGGAGGTTCTGCAACGTATCAATGTGCTCAATGTGGTCGGTTACTCTTCTGCGGTCGTTCTGCCAGGGGCAGAACCAGGGGATGAATTATCCCTTGTGGACAGTGAGTCATTTGATCAGTGGCTGATAGTAAGTTCGATCGCCTCAAGAGTCGAGGAGCATCAACAGCAGGCGTTAGAAGCGCTGGAGACAAGGTTGGCATCGATCGCCGTGAACACAATTAGTCGAGATAATAATCCGGTATCTCCACTTGCTTTTGCCTCGGTATTTAGCCGAATTATTGAGGAGATGAGACTGGAAGATGATGCCAGAAAGGCCATTTTCCTTGTCCTGGCAGGGGTGGTTGAGCGTGATTTAACAAAACTCTATGAAGAGTTGAACGGGTTACTCATTAGCCATGGTATCTGTCCCGATCTGGAAAAAAACAGGAAGGTGGTGAAGGCGCCAGGAGCGGCAGCTATTTCATCTGTAGCGCAGAAGGAGAGAACTGTAGAAGCTACCCCTGCCAAAGTTGGCGAAAAAAACAGTAGCACGTCAGTCTCAAAGGTGCAGGTTAGAGAACGGCCGGCTGAACCCAGGCGGATCGCGCCGCAACATGCCACTTTTCGAATTAGTTATAGTCGTCTCCCCACGGCAGAACATGAAGGAGAAGCGCTGGTACATAAGATTCCTTTTCAGGAGGTAAGGGAGCTAATGCAGCTGCAATATGCAGGGGAACCCAGGACACCTCCCCCGGCGGGATATTTCAGCAGTGAGGAGCTCATTCATGCTCTGTCGCACTTGGCGACAAAGGACATGTCTGCTCAAAGAGAAAGTATGGAAGAGTTAGGTCATGCACAGTATCTGACACAACTTCTTGCGCGTCTTACCGGTGAAAAAGATAAGGAGTTGAATGATACAGATCGCGATTCCATCACCTACATAGGTGGACTCCTGAATTCAATGCTGCAAGACAGACAACTGCCCAAGGTGGTGGAGGGGTGGTTATCTCGTATGACGACATCCCTGCTCAGGGCTGGAGTCAATGACCCTGGTGTGTTGGAGGATGTGGATCATCCGGCTCGACAGGTTGTGAATCGTCTTGAGCAGGTGGGAAGATACATAGAGAACGATGCGGATGAACAACGTGCAACATATAGTCACAAGATAGAGTCGATACTGGAGTCAATACAGGAGCGCGTTGGGGAGGATCCCCATATTTTTGCCGAGGCACTGGAGAGTCTAGACGAGATTCATAACAGATATCGCAACGATTATCGAATCAAAATCGACCGCATCGTGCAGCAGTGTGAACAAGAATCGAATCTGAATCGAGTGCGCAGCAAGATACTCGATGATCTTAATGAATTGCTAGGTCATCGTGATGTGCCAAAGATTAGCCTCAAATTACTCGATTATGGGTTGAAAAATCTGCTGTTCCGTACTCGAGTGAAGGAGGGGGCAAAGAGTGAGAGTTACCGAAAGTATCTAAATTTCATAGATCAGCTTACAGCACGGCTGGCAGGTCACGCACCGGTGATGGATGGTGATAGTCTGAATGATGATTTGTTGCTGGAGCAGCTTGCACATTTGCTTGCGGCATCATCGGCAAATAAGGCCGCGAATCAAACACTGTTAGATGAAGTAAGATCCTCTCTTTCAGGTGGGCGTCGTCCTGCGATGCAGTATGTCCCGGCGCTGACAATAAAGACGAGTCATCTCGATGAGTTTCACAGCAAGCCAGAGACGCTTGATATGGACGCCTGGCAACTGATATTGGACGATGCGCGAAATATTGAGCATGGCGAGGCCTTGGCCTACGAAGACGAGGAGAGTGGGCGGCGCGAGGTGTCTCTAATATGGCATGATGAGGAGAATAAACCGCCAAGATATGTCTTTGCCGATGATAGAGGGGAAAAAATGCTCGACCTCTCCCTTGGTGAGGTAGCGAGCCTGCTTCATCAAAATATTCTGGAGAGGATGGCGGTACGTGAGTTAAGTGTTACCGAGAGGGCAACCTACAATTTTTTACAGGATATACACAATAATCTGGCTTTTCGTGCTCAGCACGATGAACTTACCGGATTGCTTAATCGAAAATCCTTCGTGCGTAAGCTGGAACAAATCTATAATGATGCAGTTGCCAGCAAGCGTAGAGGAGTTCTTGGCTACTTTGACCTTGATCGATTTAATGTCATCAATACAACTTGCGGTCACGCCGAAGGTGACAAGTTGCTGGAAAAGGTGGCAGAAATACTACGCGAGAATATGGGTGAAAATGCCATGGTGGCGCGTTTGGGTGGTGATGAGTTTGGTGTGATTATGGAGGGGGCTAGCCGTGTGGAGGGGCTTAAACGCATCAATGTCATGCATGACGCGATAAGAGACATTCGCTTCTCCTGTGAGGAGAATGAGTTTAATGTCACTGCCAGTGTGGGTCTGGCTGAGATCAATGACAGTATTGATGGCAGTGGACGATTACTGAGTGCCGTAGATGCAGCCTGTTTTACTGCTAAGGAACAGGGGCGTGATAATATTCAGATCCATAATCCAGAGAATGTAAACGTCTCCAGCCACACAAATATTCTAGAATGGGTCGGGCGCATCAATGTGCTGTTTGAAAAAAATCTAATAAAGCTGCGCTGCCAGAGAATTGAACCACTAAAAAAATCGGTAAATGCACTGCCTCATTATGAGGTGTTGCTGGATGTCTATGACGGTAATGGAAATAAGGTACCTCTGGAAGAGTTTATTGTTGCTGCGGAGCGCTATAATCGCATTGTCGATATCGATACCTGGGTTGTGGATAATGTCTTTTCCTGGCTGGAGCAAAATCGAAGCAAACTGGACCATATCAGTGGTCTATCCATAAACCTCTCAGGTAGTTCGCTGGGTAATCGCAAATTTATGGAACGATTGAGCCGGCATTTGAGTGAGGATGGGATTCCCGCAGAAAAGGTGATCTTCGAGGTGACAGAAACTATTGCCATCAATAATCTCGACAATGCGGCACGGTTTATGCGGAAGATGAAAGAAGTTGGCTGTCGCTTCTCGTTGGACGATTTCGGGAGTGGCAACTCCTCGTATGCGTATCTCAAAACATTGCCGATCGATTTTCTGAAGATAGATGGTACCTTTGTCAAAGATGTTGCCAAAAACACTGATGACTTCGCAGTAGTCAAGTCGATAAACGAGATTGGCCATGTGATGGGCAAGACGACGATAGCCGAGTACGTGGAGGACGAGTTTGCCCTGCAGGCGCTAAAGACCATCGGTCTGGACTATGTGCAGGGATTCGGTATTGAGAAACCGATCCCCCTCTATAAGCTTCTGAACTGATACTCCACATCAGTTGTTGTAGCTAAGCCCCTGTTTCATCATGCGGGCCATTTTCTTTGCTTGGTTTTGCCGAGAGGCGGCGGTATAGTCGCCTCTCGACTATGGCTCCTGTGGGAGAGAGTGGCTGCGGGTATCCGCGATGCCGCCGCCGAAGGCGCAACCCGCCCGGAAACGCTCAGGCAGAAGGACCACCGGAACCGGTCGACTCTGGAGAGAGACTGCGTGACAGTCCACCGAAGGGGCCAAGCTCTCAGGTGCCAGGACAGAGGGGCGGTGTGGGATCATATTGATCCCGCACCGCCCTTTTTGCGTTTTATGACAGGCGGAAAGCGGGCTTATACGGATACTGCCGGGCCGCTCATGGGAATTCGGTTCGTGGGCAGCGGGGCTTTTCCCTGTGATGCGGATGAATAACTGAGTACGAATAGAATAGTGAACATGCCAAAACAGACACCGCTCTATGCAACCCACGTGGCCGAAGGGGCCAAGCTGGTCGATTTTGCCGGCTGGGATATGCCGATCCACTACGGCTCGCAGCTTGAAGAGCACCACATGGTGCGTCGTGCAGCCGGCATCTTTGATGTCTCCCACATGTGTGTGGTTGATCTGCACGGCAACCGCAGCCGCGACCTGCTGCGCTTCCTGATGGCCAACGATGTGGCCAGGCTCGACGCTACCCCCGGCAAGGCGCTCTACTCCTGCATGCTTAATGAGCGTGGCGGGGTGATCGACGACCTCATCATCTACCATATGGAGACCGTCTGGTACCGTCTGGTGGTTAATGCCGGCACCCGGGACAAAGACCTGGCATGGTTGGTAAGGCACGCCAGCTCCTTCGATGTGGAGGTGATTGAGCGCACCGATCTCGCAATGGTCGCGGTGCAGGGCCCTGAGGCGCGCAATAAAGTCCATTCGGTGCTGGAGGGTGACGCCGTCAAGGTTGAGGGGCTCAGCCGCTTTAGTGCCGCCGAGGTGGGGGAGCTGTTCATCGCCCGTACCGGCTATACCGGCGAGGATGGCTATGAGATCGTGGTACCCACCGAGCAGGTAGAAGATCTGTGGCACAAACTGCGTGAGGTGGGAGTGACTCCCTGTGGTCTCGGTGCCCGTGATACCCTGCGCCTGGAGGCGGGGATGAACCTCTACGGCCAGGATATGGATGAGAATACCTCGCCGCTGATCTCCGGCCTCGCCTGGACTGTGGCGATGAATCCCGAGGGGCGAAAGTTTATCGGCCGGGAGGTGCTGGAGGCGGAGCGTGAGCGGGGCATTGGCCAGCGCCTGGTCGGTCTGTTGCTGGAGGAGAAGGGGGTGCTGCGCGCCCACCAGAAGGTGATTGTGGAAGGCGTTGGCGAAGGCGAAACAACCAGCGGCAGCTTCTCCCCGACCATGGGTAAGGCGATCGCCCTGGCGCGGATCCCGGCCGGGGATGCCGAGGAGTGCCTGGTTGAGATCCGCGGCCGCCAGTTGAAGGCCAGAATTGTTAAACCGCCGTTTGTGCGTAACGGCAAACCACTCTATTGATTGAAACAAGAGAACAAGGGGAAAACAAGATGAGTAATCTGCCTCAGGAACTGAAGTACAGCAAGAGCCATGAGTGGGTACGTGATGAGGGTGACGGCACCTACACCGTGGGCATCACCGATCATGCCCAGGGGCTGTTGGGTGATATGGTCTTTATTGAGCTGCCAGAGATCGATCGTGAACTGGGGGCCGAGGAGGAGTGCGCAGTGGTCGAATCGGTGAAGGCCGCCTCCGACGTATACGCACCCGTGGCCGGTACCGTAGTTGAGCGGAACAGCGCGGTGGAGGAGAGCCCCGAGCTGGTCAACCAGGACCCCTACGGTGATGGCTGGCTGTTCAGACTCAAGGATGTGAGCGGGCTTGAGGATCTACTCGATGCCGATGGCTATGCTGCGAGCATCGAGGAGTAACCCCTCCCTTAACTATTTGCGGAAAACTGACCATGCCGTTTATCCCCCATACCGAAGAGGATGTGCGCGCCATGCTGGCCGCCATCGGTGTCGACTCGATCGACGACCTGTTTGATGAGATCCCCGCCGAGTTGCGTGCCAGTGGACTGCCGACTATCCCGGAGGGATTGGGCGAGATGGGCGTTGGCCGGCTGATGCAGCAGCGTGCCGCCGATGATGGTCAGCCCCTCTGCTTTATCGGTGCTGGTGCCTACGAGCACCATATCCCTGCGGTGGTGTGGGAGATCGTCACCCGCGGCGAGTTCTACTCCGCCTATACCCCCTATCAGGCGGAGGCGAGCCAGGGAACCCTGCAGCTGGTCTACGAGTTCCAGACCATGATCGCGGGACTCACCGGGATGGATGTGGCCAACGCCTCGCTCTATGACGGCGCCTCTGCCCTCTCTGAGGCGGTGTTGATGGCGATCCGCGCCAACCGCAAATCCAAATCGAAGCGTATCCTGATGCCTGTCACGGTCCACCCCGACTACCGTCGCGTGGTCGACGCCATCGTGCGCAACCAGGGGATCACCCTTGAGTTTGTCCCCTACGATGCGGCAACCGGCATGACCGAGATGGCGGCGCTGGAAAAATATGCGGGCGAGGACTTCGCCGCTCTGGTGGTGCCGCAGCCCAACTTCTTCGGTGTGCTGGAGGAGGTCGATGTGATGACCGACTGGGCCCACGCCAACAATATGCTGGTGATCGGCCTGGTCAACCCGACCGCGATGGCGCTGCTCACTCCGCCCGGCGAGTGGGGTGAAGCCGGGGCGGATATCGCCTGTGGCGAGGGGCAGCCGCTCGGCTCGCCGCTCGCCTCCGGCGGTCCCTACTTCGGTTTTATGGGGTGCAAGCAGGAGCACGTGCGGCAGATGCCGGGACGTATCGTCGGTGCCACGGTGGATCTTGATGGCAAGCGCGGCTTCGCCCTCACCCTGCAGGCGCGTGAACAGCACATCCGCCGCTCCAAGGCGACCTCCAACATCTGCACCAACCAGGGGCTGCTGGCCGCCGCCGCCACCGTTTATATGGCGCTGATGGGTCCAGAAGGGTTGCGCAATGTGGCCACCGCCAGTCACGCCAATACTCGTAAAATGATCGAAAGGCTTACGGACGCCGAGGGGGTAGCGCAGGTCTTTAGCGGCCACACCTTCCACGAGGTGGTGCTGCGCGTTAATGCCGATGCCGACTCCCTGCTGCGTGCCCTGGCGGCGCAGGATATCCTCGGCGGCTACCATCTGGGCGAGGAGTATCCTGAGCTGCAGAACTGCCTGCTGCTCTGTGCCACTGAGACCAAATCCGATGAGGACATCGAGCGGCTGGCGCAGAACATGGCACGCATTATTGGTCGTAATAGTGAACGACCGGTCTGTAACAAGCTCAAACCGAAGAATCCCGCCCAATACGGGTTTAATGAGGAGTAAATCATGTTGAGAAAGATAGTCCTGCTTGCCGTCCTGCTCGCTAGTTCACAGATACACGCCGCCGCTGGTGTTGATGACTATGCAATGAAGGCACAAAAGGTGGCCGATGGGGTCTGGGCGATCATCTCCCCGGCGATCAGTTTTCCCGACCCCTCCAACAAGGGGTGGAACTCCAATACCGCCATTGTCGAGACCAGTGAGGGGCTGCTGGTGTTCGATACCGGCTCCTCCGAGACCATTGGCAAGGCGCTGATCAAAGCGATTCGGGCGGTGAGTGACAGGCCGATAAAGTGGGTGATTAACTCCCACTCACACGGTGATCACTGGCTGGGTAACGGTGCCTTTGTCGCGGAGAAGCCGGCGGAGATGATCGCCTCCGATGTCGCCATTGGTGAGATGAAAAAGGGGGGGGCTGACTGGGTCGACAGGTTCCACTCCATGACCGATGGCGCGACAGGCCGATTCACTCCGGTAGCCGCCAAGCAGGCCGTCACTAAGCGCATGAGTCGCAGCTTTGGTGGTGTAGAGGTTGAGATCCTCTTCTCCGGCAATAGCCACTCCCCAGGCGATATCGTCTTCTGGTTGCCACAAAAGAGCGTGCTGCTGACCGGTGACACCATGTATATCGAGCGTGCCCCGGCTACCTTCGACTCCAATGCCAGACAGTGGATCGCCTTTCTGGATGAGATGGCGGCGCTCAAGCCGAAGGTCGTGATCCCCGGTCACGGCCCGGTTGCCGGTGTCGCATCGATCACCCGCCTGCATGACTATCTCAATACCCTGTGGGAACTGATCGCCGCCGGTTTTGCTGAGGGCAAGGCGGACTTTGAGATGGCTCCAGCAATAAAGGAGCAGATGAAGGAGAAGTTCGAGAAAGATTTCCCCAACATTGATGATCGTCTGGGGCAATCTATCTCTCAGCTCTATCTGCAGGTTGAAGCGGCAGACTTTGAATAATCGGGATAACCATCTATGTTGATCTTTGAACAGTCCAGACCGAATCGCCGTAATAGTGCCCAGGCACCGCGGGGTGGCGATGTCTCTGATCTGCCAGCACACCTGCTACGTCAGTCGAAGCCGACCCTGCCCGAGGTCTCGGAGATGCAGGTGGTGCGCCACTATACCCGTCTGTCGCAGAAGAACTTCTCCATCGACACCCACTTCTATCCGCTCGGCTCCTGCACCAT
Source organism: Chromatiales bacterium (assembly GCA_029879245.1). Classification (GTDB taxonomy): domain Bacteria; phylum Pseudomonadota; class Gammaproteobacteria; order Thiohalomonadales; family Thiohalomonadaceae; genus JAPHSX01. The sequence continues at coordinate 11,665 of JAOUQQ010000041.1, forward strand.
GAAGTACAACCCACGCGGTGCCAACAAACTGGCGATGTTGCCGGGTTTTCTTGGCCGCCACCCCAGGGCTCCGGAGGCGACTCACGGTCAGGGGGTGCTCGCCTGCCTCTTCGAGCTGCAGGAGATGCTCAAGGATGTCACCGGGATGAAGGGGTGCTCCCTCACCCCGATGGCCGGGGCGCAGGGGGAGTTCGCCGGGGTGGCGATGATCCGCGCCTACCACGACGCACGCAATGACACTGCCCGCACCGAGATCCTCTGCCCCGATGCGGCCCACGGCACCAACCCCGCCACTGCGGTGATGTGCGGTTACAAGGTGAAGGAGATCCCAACAGATAAAAATGGCGATGTGGACCTTGAGGCGCTGAAGGCGGCGGTCGGGCCGCAGACTGCCGGCATCATGCTCACCAACCCCTCCACCCTCGGGGTGTTCGAACGAAGTATCAAGGCGATCGCCGATGTGGTGCATCAGGCCGGCGGCCTGCTCTACTACGACGGGGCCAACCTCAACGCGATCCTCGGCAAGGTAAAGCCAGGCGATATGGGCTTCGATGTGGTGCACCTGAATCTACACAAAACCTTCTCCACACCCCACGGCGGTGGCGGCCCCGGTGCCGGTCCGGTGGTAGTGGGTGGGCGTCTGCTCCCCTTTCTGCCGGTACCGATGGTGGGCAAGGAGGGTGACGACTACCGCTGGCTCAGCGAGAAGGATTGCCCGCAATCCATTGGGCGCCTCTCCGCGCATATGGGCAACGTTGGCATCCTGCTGCGTGCCTACATCTACGCCCGTATGCTGGGGCGCGAGGGGATGGAGCGGGTGGCCGAATATGCCACGCTGAATGCCAACTACATGATGGTCGAGTTGAAGAAGGCCGGTTTTGAGATGGCCTTCCCGAATCGGCGCGCTACCCACGAGTTCATCCTCACCCTGAAGAAGGAGGCGAAGAGTTTCAATGTGAGCGCCATGGACTTCGCCAAGCGGCTGCTCGACTACGGCATGCACGCACCCACCACCTACTTCCCGCTGCTGGTGCCCGAGTGCTTTCTTATCGAACCGACCGAGAGCGAGGATCGTGAGACGCTGGATCAATTCGTAGCAGCGATGATCGCGATTCGAAAGGAGGCCGAGGATTGCCCTGAGCTGGTGCGCGGCGCCCCGCACTCCCTGCCGGTGAAGCGGCTCGATGATGTAAAGGCGGCACGCGAACTGGATCTGATCTGGAAGCGAGAGTGATAGAGGTAACACCAGTACGATGGTTGTTATGACATCACCACTTGGTGAGAACGGTAAAGCCACCAGGAGAGAGTTATTACACTGGGCAGGATGGTTCTGGTTTCTAACCGCCACGCTGGTCATGGTGATCGGCCTGAGATACCCGCTGGTGGCCGGCTTCCCGCAATCCGTCGATAGTGGTCTCTTTTTTGTTCTGATGACGCTATCGCACTGGCACACCCTCGTCTATCTGGTGGTGCCGGTGATCTTTATTCCGCTCATTCTGCTCTATCCGGCCTCCCGTCTGGTCAAATGGTTGGCCATGGTGCTGGCTACACTCGCCATCAGTATGGTGGTGGTGGATGCCGTCTCCTTCTCACTCTATCGTTTTCACCTCAACGGTATGGTCTTCTCACTGCTGTTTGGTGGCGCCGGTGATGAGATCTTTGTCTTTGAGAGCATTGTCTACCTTACCGCCTTCGCAGGCCTGATGGGAATTGTTTTTATCGTCTGGCTGCTGGACCGTCTGGCACAGCGTATAGTGAGGCGTGACCACACCCCACGCCTTGGTTATCTATTTGCTACGCTGATCTTTCTCTCCTTCATTGGGCAGAACTTCTGGTTTGCACTTGCCAACGCCTCGGGTAACCACGAGATCACCCGCCAGGCGCGCCTCTATCCCGCCTATCTACCTACCCGTGCCGACAAGGAGCTGCTGGAACTTGGTCTGGTCGAAGAGAAAGATCTTTCCAATCGCATGGGCAAGGCCGCAGGAATTGCCGATTACCCGAAGAGCCCACTCGCGTGCGAGGCTCCGCCACAGCAGCCCAATATCTTTGTGGTGGTGGTCGACTCATGGCGTTTTGATGCGATGAGTGAAAAGATCACCCCCAATATTCACGCATTAACCTCAGAGGCGATGGTGTTCAATCGCCACTACTCCGGTGGCAATAATACACGCACCGGATTTTTCTCACTCATGTATGGCATTCCTGCCACCTACTGGGAAGATTTTCTTGATGCCAGAGTGGGTTCTTCATTGATAAATATCCTGCAGGCGCAGGGGTATCAGATGGCGATCTACGCCAGTGCCAAACTGACCGGTCCTGAGTTTGATAAAACGGTTTTTGCCGATGTGGAGGGGCTGCGTAAACGGACCATGGCCGATACGGTTTATGGCCGCGATGAGCTCGCAAACAGGGAGTTTATTGATTACCTCAAGGGAACGGAGAGAAGAGAGCCTCTCTTTGGTCTGCTGTTTTACGATGCACCCCATAGTGCCGCCAGTGCCGACAACTATCGTGATCACTTCCAGCCGGCCGAGCCGGTCAACTACCTGACACTGACCGATGAGAGCGACCCCGCTCCATTGCTCAACTACTACCGCAACTCCGTGATCTCGGTCGATGCCCTGCTGGGGGATGCCTTTGCTGCGATCAAGGCGGCGGGGTTGTGGGAGGATGCGATTATTGTCGTCACCGGTGATCACAGTCAGGAGTTCAACGACAACGGGCTGGGTTATTGGGGGCACAACGGCAACTATACCGATCCCCAGGTTCATGTCCCCTTTATCGTAAAGTGGCCTGGGCGTGGGGCAGAGCAGATTAACTACACCACAACCCACTACGACCTGGTGCCGACACTGATGCGGGAGGTGCTGGGTTGCCGCAATGAGGTGGCCGACTACAGTGTGGGCACATCACTTTTTTCAGATGAGCCCAGAGAGCCCTTTTTGATTGGTGGCTTTATCGATATCGGTGTGCGGCTTGAAAGGGAGATCTACTCGTTTGATCAGTTCGGAGGTTATCAGGTTCTGGATCTGAAAAATAAGCCATTGCAAGTGGCGCCTGATAGCGAGATTATCAAACAGACAATGGAACAGACCAGCCGCTACTACCACCGCTAAGGTCACTACGAAGACGCTATGAGTACACACAACAACAAACCCGGAGCGACCGGTCTTACCCGCATCATCAATGCCTTTGGTTATTCGCTAAAGGGGCTGAAGGCGGCCTTTATCAATGAGGCGGCGTTTCGTCAGGAGCTGCTCGCCTTTATCGTACTTGCGCCGCTGGCGATCTGGCTGGGACAGAGTGGTGTAGAGCAGGCACTGCTCATCGGCAGCCTGTTCCTGGTATTGATCGCAGAGCTCATCAATTCAGCCATCGAAGCGGTTGTGGATCGCTTTGGCAAGGAGCTGCATGAACTCTCCGGGCGTGCCAAGGATATCGGTTCTGCCACGGTGCTGATCGCCATGCTCAATCTCTTCGTGGTCTGGGTGCTGGTACTCTATCCACAATTTTTCTAAGACGAATTAAGGGGAATCCTCATGAGCGCACTCATCTGCGGCTCCATTGCCTACGACACCATTATGGTGTTTCACGATCACTTCAAAAACCACATCATCCCCGACAAGGTGCACATGCTCAATGTCGCCTTTCTGGTGCCTGATATGCGTCGCGAGACAGGTGGCTGCGCCGGCAACATCGGCTACAACCTCAAGCTGCTTGGTGGTGAGCCGAAAATTATGGCGACCGTGGGGCGAGATTTTCACCCCTATGCCGACTGGATGGAGCAGTGTGGCCTCGATATGAAACACATCAAGACCATCGACAACACCTACACCGCACAGGCCTTCATCACCACCGACAGGGATGACAACCAGATCACCGCCTTCCACCCCGGGGCGATGAGTTTCGCCCACGAGAACAGGGTAGAAGAGGCAGAAGGGATCACCATCGGCATGGTCTCCCCCGACGGGCGCGACGGTATGATCGAGCACGCACGCCAGTTCGTCGAGGCGGGGATCCCCTTTATCTTCGACCCGGGTCAGGGGCTGCCGATGTTCGACGGCGAAGACCTGAAAAAATTTATCGAGCAGGCCACCTGGGTAGCGGTCAATGACTACGAGGCACAGCTGCTCGAAGAACGCACCGGCATGAGCCCGCACGAGATCGCAGAGCATGTCGAGGCACTGATCATTACTCGCGGAGCCAAAGGTTCACACATCTACACCAAACAGCATCGACTGGAGGTGCCCGCTGCCAGCGTGCGTGAGGTCAACGACCCCACCGGCTGTGGTGACGCCTACCGCGCCGGCCTGCTCTACGGCCTGATGAACGACCACGACTGGGAGACCACCGGACGCATCGCCTCACTGATGGGTGCGATCAAGGTTGAGCACCACGGTACCCAGAACCACCGCTTCACCCTGGAGGAGTTCAAGGCGCGGTATGTGGAGGCGTTTGGCGCGGGGTTTTGAGTAATTGCAGTCGCCACAAAAGTAATAAAAAAGGCCGCAACAGCGGCCTTTCTTCATAACAGCGACACAAATATTAATGCCGGAAGTGCCGCATCCCGGTAAATACCATCGCCATCCCATGTTCATCAGCGGCGGCGATCACCTCCTCGTCGCGCATCGAGCCACCGGGCTGGATCACCGCGGCGATGCCGGCCTCGGCGGCGTTGTCGATGCCGTCGCGGAAGGGGAAGAAGGCGTCGCTCGCCATCACCGAACCCTGTACCGTGAGCCCGGCGTGTTCGGCCTTGATGCCGGCGATGCGCGCGGAGTTGACGCGGCTCATCTGGCCGGCGCCGACGCCGATGGTCATATTCTCCTTGCCGTAGACGATGGCGTTGGATTTGACGAACTTGGTGACGCGCCAGGCGAACATCAGGTCGGCCATCTCCTGCGGGGTGGGCTGGCGTTTGGTGACGACCTTTATCTCGTTGGTCAGCAGCAGGTCGGAGCTTTGTACCAGCAGGCCGCCGTTGACCCGCTTGAAGTCGAGGGTTTCGAGGGAGCCGTCCCAGCTGCCGCACTCCAGCACACGTACATTTTTCTTTTCAGAAAGTACCTCGGCCGCTTCCTGTGAAACAGACGGGGCGATGATCACCTCGACGAACTGGCGGTCGATGATGGTCTTGGCGGTGTGGCCGTCGAGCTCGCCGTTAAAGGCGATGATGCCGCCGAAGGCCGACTCGGGGTCGGTGGCGTAGGCGCGATCGTAAGCGGTGAGCAGGTCGGGGCCGATCGCCACGCCACAGGGGTTGGCGTGCTTGACGATAACGCAGGCCGGGCCTTCATCGAATTGCTTCACACACTCCAGCGCCGCGTCGGTATCGCCGATGTTGTTGTAGGAGAGCTCCTTGCCCTGCAACTGGCGGGCGGTGGCGATGGAGCCGGCCGGGGCGTTCTGCTCGATAAAGAAGGCGGCCTTCTGGTGCGGGTTCTCGCCATAGCGCATGGTCTGCACCTGCTTTACCTGCAGGTTGAAGGTGCGCGGGAAGTCGGCGACCGCGTTGTCGTTCTGCTTGATGCCGTCGACCAGTTTTCCGAAGTGGTTGGCGATCATGCCGTCGTAACGGGCGGTGTGCTCGTAGGTCTTCACCATCAGGTCGAAGCGGGTGGCGTAGGTGGTGGCACCGTTATTCGCCTTCATCTCCTGCAGCACGCGGCCGTAGTCTGAGCTGTCTACGATGATGGTGACGTCCTTATGGTTTTTCGCCGCGGCGCGGATCATGGTGGGGCCGCCGATGTCGATGTTTTCGATGGCGTCCTCGAGGGTACAGTCGGCTTTGGCGACAGTCTGCTCGAAGGGGTAGAGGTTGACTACCACCAGGTCGATACCACCGATGCCATGCTCCTGCATTACCGCATCGTCGGTACCGCGACGCCCCAGGATGCCGCCATGGATCTTCGGGTGGAGGGTCTTGACGCGGCCGTCCATCATCTCGGGGAAGCCGGTGTAGTCGCCGACCTCGATCACCTTTAGGCCGTTGTCGGCGAGCAGTTTGGCGGTGCCGCCGGTGGAGAGGATCTCCACGCCGAGGGTGGCGAGCTCTTTGGCGAAGTCGACGATGCCGCTCTTGTCGGAGACGCTGATGAGGGCGCGTTTGATGGTGTTCATCTTCTCTTCCTGTAGGCATGGGCAGCCGTGGGGCGGGTGCCGGGGTCAATAATAATTCGGGGTTATTTGTCGAGGCCGTGCTGTGCCAGCTTCTTGCGCAGTGTGCCGCGGTTGATGCCGAGCATCTCGGAGGCACGGGTCTGGTTGCCGCGGGCCACCTGCATCACCTTCTCCAGCAATGGCTTCTCCATCTCGGCGAGAAAGAGCTGGTAGAGCTCACCGGGGGGATGGTCACCGAGGTCGTTAAAATATTTATCCAGTGCCTTGCGCACGCAGCCGTTCAGCGGGCTGCCACAGATGTGCTCACTCATGCCGCTAACTCCCGGGAATCGATCAGTTGGGCAAAGAACTCCTCGACCATCCGATACTGCTCCTCGCTCCCCTCGGTACGGTTGACCGCCTGGCGGAAGTTGGCGCCGTGGCGCTGCCCCTTGCTGTACCAGCTGATGTGTTTGCGCGCCATGCGCACCCCGGTGTACTCACCGTAGAAGTCGTAGAGGTTGCCCAGATGACCGAGCAGGATGTCACGCACCCATTCGAGGGTGGGTTCCGGTAGCTTCTCGCCCGTCTCAAGGTAGTGTGCGATCTCGCGGAAGATCCAGGGGCGCCCCTGGGCGGCACGGCCGATCATTACCGCATCGACACCGGTCGCCTCGAATACCTGCTGGGCCTTCTCGGGGGTGGAGATGTCGCCGTTGGCGATCACCGGGATGGTGAGGGCCGATTTGATCTCGGCAATGGTCTCGTACTCCGCCTCGCCGCGATAGGCGTCGGCGCGGGTGCGGCCATGGACGGCGAGGGCCTGAATCCCTGCGTTCTCGGCGATGCCACCAATGGTGACGCCATTACGGTTGTCGCGGTCCCAGCCGGTGCGGATCTTCAGGGTGACCGGCACCTCGGGTACCGCGCCGACTACCGCATCGAGGATGCGCCCCACCAGTACCTCATCGCGCAGCAGAGCGGAACCTGCCTGCACGTTGCATACCTTCTTTGCCGGGCAACCCATGTTGATATCGATGATCTGGGCGCCGTTGTCGACGTTGTAGCGCGCCGCCTCGGCCATTAGTTTGGGGTCGGCCCCCATGATCTGTACTGAGCGGGGCTCGATCTCGCCGTCGTGGTTGGCGCGACGTCTGGTCTTGTCGCTGCCCCACAGCAGGGAGTTGGAGGAGACCATTTCTGATACCGCCATACCCGCGCCCAGCTCCTTGCAGAGCTGGCGGAAGGGGCGATCTGTAATACCCGCCATCGGGGCGAGGATCAGATTGTTACTCAATGTGTAGGGACCGATGCGCATTGCCTTGCCGTATTGCCACTATCCAAAAGGGCGCTAATGATACCGGCTTGGGGCGCTGGTATAAAGTGCCATTGGTCAAAAAATAGTCAATGAAAGCGAAACTCAAAGCCTACCGCGCTGTTACCGGGGTCGATGACTTCGAGCAGCAGCGGTACCTCGGTGTGGGCGGCGAAGGGGTCTCCGGCGGTGTAGTTGGCCAGGTAGAGCTCCGGGGTAAAGTGGCGGCGTGCGACCACGCGTTGTTCAATATCGGTCATGATCACCTCCAGCAGCGGGTAGGGCTGATCGAAATCGGCTCTATTGGTGATGGTGGCAGTGAGCCGCAGGGCATTCTCATAGGTGGGGTGGAACTGCATCAGGTGCTCAATTACTTCAATGCTTGAAAGGTCTCTGCGCGGCGGCAACTGGCAGCCAGTATGTGAACAGATGGTGGTGAGCAGGGGGCGCAGCTGCGGGTTATCTACCATCTGCAGACGAAAGTAGTAGATGTACTGCAGGGCGAGCCCTGCGCAGAGCAGCAGGATCCCCATCCCCCACAGTGTGATACTCCTGGTTGAACCGCGTCCTATCTGCGTTAGCTCAGCAGGGAGACTATAGCTGGGAGATGGTGGTTGTGGGGGCTGCGTGGTTTCAGCCGTGGGAGCGGGCGGCCCTTGAGGGTCCGATATCGGAGGCTGTGCGCTCTCTTCATCACTCTGTTGCGGGGTGTTCGATGAGTCGGCTTTCGCCGCCTCGGCACGCCTTTTCGCCTCGGCGAGCTTTTTTGCGTAGGCAAGTTTTTTGGCGCGGGCGATCCTCGCGGCCCTGATCGCCCTGGCTGCCATTGCGGCCTTAATGGCCATCTCAGCCTTTGCTTTCTCAGCGGGTGCTGCAGGCTCAACAGACTCAACAGACTCAACAGGCTCAACAGGCTCAACAGGCTCAACAGGCTCAACAGGCTCAACAGGCTCAACAGGCTCAACAGGCTCAA
>JAOUQQ010000042.1 GCA_029879245.1 Chromatiales bacterium
GCAGTGACGGCCTGCTCTGGACGACGACTGTTGGACAGATAACGGTGATCGATACCCCCTCCTATTTATCGCTGGCCTGGAGTGGCACCGATCTGCTGTTGGTAGGCAGGGGATTTTATGCTCATACCGATGGCTCACTCACTCTCTGGACAAAAAGCACGACGATGCTACCTGCCGGGGGAGGAGGCCCGTATTCAGTAGCCAATAGTTGGTTCGCGGATGCTATGTGGGATGGCAGCCAGTTTCTGGTTTCAGACGTATTTGATATTTATCTCAGCAGCGATCTGGTGACATGGAGCATCTCCAATTCGAATATCACGTTTACCTATGACATGGTGAAGGCCAATGCTACCTATGTTGCAGCGGCGTCCGACGGTATCTATAGCAGCAGCAACGGGTCGGACTGGACTCTGCGTCAGGCTATTCCCGTCGGTGCTGGTACCTATTTTTATTTCAAGGGTGCCGTGTGGGATGCCGCCAACAGCCAGTTTGTCGTAATGGGGGTTGATGTCTCCCTGCTTGACAGTGGCCGCATCTTCACCAGCGCCGATGGGATTAGCTGGACTGAAAGGGCCACCGGACTGAGTAAAACCCTGAACGGTCTGTTTAACGATGGCAACCAGAGCATTGTTTATGGCGATTTAGGTGCCTTCAAGGTATCAACAGACGTCATCAACTGGAACTCACCTGAGGGGCATGGCGGATATGGTGTAAGAAGCGCGGCCAGTGATGGCGGCAGTGGCTGGGTGGTTGTTGCGCGCACCGGCATTGTTGGTCGCAGCACCGATGGGGTCAACTGGAACTGGCTTAGCCGCCCATGCAGCACCTGGACGACGGGAGAGAACTGGATGGACCTGGCGTATGGTAATGGTAAGTATGTGGCTGTTGGTCAGGAAGGTTGCATTATGAACAGCGTGGATGATGGTGCAACGTGGAGCGAGATTACCCCTCCTGTAAGCGATCAACTGAACGATGTTATCTGGGACGGTGCACAATTTGTGGCGGTGGGTGTTGCAGGGACGATTCTGACCAGTCCCGATGGTACTGGTTGGACGCAACGGACATCGCCAAGCAGCGAAACACTGATTACGGCGGTTTACGATGGAAATGGACTCTATGTGGCGGTCGGTAATAACGGCACTGTACTTAATAGCGCTAATGGTATCGACTGGACACAGCCTCCCGCCCCCACGGGCAACCATATTCGTGCATTGACGTTTGGCAATGGCAAGTTTGTGGCAGGGGCAGCGGTAGGAGTGCTATTGACCAGCAGTGATGGCGTTAATTGGGACACACCGTACTTGTACTCTATCACCAATGCTCTTACGGCAACGTGCTACGATGGCACGACATATGCCGCTTTCAGTGACATCGGTGATTACTTCACCAGTACAGATGCGGTGAACTGGAGCAAACAACCGAATCTTCCAATTAGTTTAACCCTGGATTGTGTGACCAATAGCCTGGGAGACACTATCGCTGTTGGCAGTGGCGGTATGCTGCTGATGCGATAAGTGTGAGCCTCCTGCAACAGAAAAAAGCCCCGCAGTGCGGGGCTTTTTTTATCAGGCCAGTTTCTTGTACTTGATACGATGAGGCTGGTCGGCCTCTACCCCGAGGCGGCGCTTGCGATCCTCCTCGTAGTCGGCGTAGTTGCCCTCGAACCACTCCACGTGGGAATCGCCCTCGAAGGCGAGGATGTGGGTGGCGATGCGGTCGAGGAACCAGCGGTCGTGCGAGATCACCACGGCGCAGCCGGGGAACTCCAGCAGAGCATCCTCCAGTGCGCGCAGGGTCTCCACGTCGAGGTCGTTGGTGGGCTCATCGAGCAGCAGCAGGTTGCCACCGGTGGCGAGCAGCTTGGCCATGTGCAGACGGTTGCGCTCACCGCCGGAGAGGTCGCCAACCCGCTTCTGCTGGTCGCCGCCGCGGAAGTTGAAGCGGCTGACGTAGGCGCGCGAGTTGATGGAGAAATCCCCCACCATCATGTTGTCGTGGCCGCCGGAGACCTCCTCCCACACCGTCTTCTTGCCGTCGAGGTCGTCGCGGCTCTGGTCCACATAGGCCAGCTGTACGGTATCGCCGAGGCGCAGTTCGCCGGAGTCGGGCTGCTCCTTGCCCACCAGCATGCGGAACAGGGTGGTCTTGCCGGCGCCGTTGGGGCCGATCACCCCGACGATGCCGCCTGGTGGCAGGTTGAAGCTCAGATCGTCGATAAGCAGACGGTCACCAAAGCCCTTCTTCACGTTCTTCGCCTCGATTACCAGATCGCCCAGACGCGGCCCTGGCGGGATGAAGATCTCGTTGGTTTCGTTGCGCTTCTGGTAGTCCTTCGACGATAGCTCGTCGAAGCGCGCCATACGCGCCTTGGACTTGGCGTGGCGTCCCTTGGGGTTGGAGCGTACCCACTCCAGTTCCTGTTTCATGGCCTTGATGCGCGCCTGCTCCGACTTCTGCTCCTGCTCCAGACGCTTCTCCTTCTGCTCTAGCCAGGAGGAGTAGTTACCCTCCCACGGGATGCCGTGGCCGCGATCCAGTTCCAGGATCCAGCCGGCGACGTTGTCGAGGAAGTAGCGGTCGTGGGTGATTGCCACCACGGTTCCCTCGTAGTCGTGGAGGAAGCGCTCCAGCCAGGCCACCGACTCGGCGTCGAGGTGGTTGGTCGGCTCGTCCAGCAGCAGCATGTCGGGTTTCTCCAGCAGCAGCTTGCACAGGGCGACACGGCGTTTCTCGCCGCCGGAGAGGTTGCTGACCTGGGCGTCCCAGGCCGGCAGGCGCAGGGCGTCGGCGGCAACCTCCAGGTGACGGTCGATGTTGTGACCGTCGGTCGCCTGGATGATGTTCTCCAGTTTGCCCTGCTCGGCGGCGAGGGCGTCGAAGTCGGCGTCGGGTTCGGCGTAGGCGGCGTAGACCTCATCGAGGCGCCTCAGCGCATCCTTCACCTCGCCTACGGCCAGCTCGATGTTGCCGCGCACGTCGAGCGACTCGTCCAGCTGCGGCTCCTGCGGCAGGTAACCGACCTTGATCCCCGCCTGTGGGCGGGCCTCGCCCTCGATGTCGGTATCGATCCCGGCCATGATGCGCAGCAGGGTCGATTTACCGGCACCGTTGAGGCCGAGCACGCCGATCTTGGCACCGGGGAAGAAGGAGAGGGAGATGTCTTTGAGGATCTCGCGCTTCGGAGGTACCACCTTGGAAACGCGATTCATGGTGTAAATGTACTGCGCCATGTTGTCAGTCCGCTCGTCACAGGAAAATAGGCCGGACATTATAGAGGGTGCCACCCGCTCTGCACAGGGGGCGTCAAGCTTTGGCCGGCACAGGGATTGTGTTAGCTTAGGAGCGATGAACCCTATTGTATAAATGGATGGAAAGTAGGTGGGCCGAAAGATACGTATTCTTCTGGTTGAGGACTCCCCCCAGGATGCCGAGATGGTGATGGCAGAGGTGGGGCGTGGCAAGTATGCCAGTGAGATCACCCATGTCTCTGATCGTCAGCGGGCTCAGCGGGCGCTGGAGCAGGGGGAGTGGGATCTGATTATCTCCGATTTTGGTCTGCCCGATATGACGGCGCTGGACCTGCTGCTATGGCGACGTGAATTGAAGAGTGATGTGCCGGTGATTGTGGTCTCCGGCACTATCGGAGAGGAGCTGGCGGTACTAACCATGCATGCCGGTGCCCACGATTTTATCAACAAGGAGTCACTGGCTCGGCTAAATCCTGCGATAGAGCGTGAGTTGCAGGAGATGGAGGTTCACCGTCAACGCTGGCTGGCGGAGGCGGCGCTGGTGGAGAGTGAGCAGAATTTTCGCCAGCTCACAGAGACGATCCCGGAGGTCTTCTGGCTGATCGACTGCAGGCTGCAGCAGATGGTCTATCTGAGTCCTGCCTTTGAGACGGTGTGGGAGCATGCCGCCGCGCAGATAATGAATCAGCCGAAAAAGCTGTTCGATACCGTCCACCCGGATGATCATGAGCGTGTCCGCACCCTGGTAGAAGAGCAGGGTTGGCAGGGTCTCAATCTGGAGTACCGCATTGTAATGCCCGATGGGGAGGTGCGCTGGATCGATACCCGCTCCTTCCCCATTTTAGGCGACAATGCAGAGGTAATCCGCATCGCCGGTCTCTCTACCGATATCTCAGAGCGTATGCAACTGCGCCAGGAGCGGGAGATGATGAGCCGTGCCCTGGAGCAGACCGCCGATGCGGTGATGATCACCGATGCCGAGGGGAGTATCTCCTACGTCAATCGTGCCTTTGAGGAGTTGACCGGATATGAGTCGGCAGAGGTGCTGGGGGAGAATCCCAATCTGCTCAAGTCGGGATTTCAGGATGAGTCCACATACCGGGGGCTCTGGTCCAATATCAGTAACGGTATTCCTTATACCGATATCTTTATCAACCGCCGCAAGGATGGTGAACTCTATTACGAGGCGAAGACTATCACCCCGATCCGTGATAGTGAGGGGGTGATTAGTCACTATGTCTCAACCGGGAAGGATATTACCGACCGGATAAAGACGCGCGAACGTCTCAACAGGGTGATGAATTACGATGCGGTGACCGGGCTGGCTAACCGCCTGCTGCTGGAGGATCGGCTGGGACAGGCAGCGTTGAGGTTTAAGCGCAACCAGCGTGGTTTCGGCCTGCTCTATATTGGGATGGATCTAAGGGGACTGCTGGGGGACCACCACGACAATAAGGTCCTTGAGCAGTTGTTGCGCCAGGTGGCCCAACGTATCAAGGGGTGTACTGATGCCCAGGATACGGTAGCGCGGCTCGATGGGGGGGAGTTTATCGTTCTCCATCGTGATCACGATGAGGCGATTGAACAGTTAGAAGGCATGGCGGCAGCTTTGCTGGCGGCATTTCGCTCTCCGGTACACGCCGATGGTTATGAGCTCTTTCTGACACCCTCCATCGGTATCAGTCTCTATAGTGACCAGCTTGATGACCCCATGCAACTCGTTGAACAGTCGCGCATTGCGATGGAGAGGGCGAGGAGTGAGGGTCACGGAGGCTATGGTTTTTTCAAGGATGGCATGGGTGCCATCGCCAGGCGACTTACCAGTTGAGTTATGGTGTGGCTCCGATCACATTCACATGCAAATCAGGGTGTTATTGCAAATAAGCACTTGAAATTTTCGGGTTGCTGCCTCATCCTACACCAATGAATATTAGAGTATGCTAATATACTTCTAAATAGAGCTATCAACACAGGAGTTTTGGACAGGTGATTACGATGCGCAAACTACAGTGGATATCCGGGGCCACACTTGGCCTGTTGCTGATAACGTCTGCCAGCGGGGCTGCCGAGCCGTTGAGTCGTGCCGCGGTAGCGATGCAGAAGGTACCGGGTGAGGTGGTGGTGGATGCCCTGATTGAGGCGATATACCAGTCGACAGTCTCCTCTCAGACATCGGGCCGCATTACCGAGGTGCTGGTGGACGTGGATGACTATGTCAACAAGGGTGATGTCATCGTCCGTTTTCGCGACAAGGAGCAGCGTGCCGCGATGAAGGGGGCCGAGGCAAAGGCCGATGAGGCGAAGGCCGCCTTTGACAGGATGGAGGAGTTGCTGGCGAGCAAGCTGGTCTCTCAGGCGGAGTATGACAAAGCGAAGGCGGGGTTGAAGGCGGCCAGTGCCGCCCGTGATCAGGCACGTGAACAGCTCGAATATACCGTGGTGCGCGCCCCCTATAGCGGCATCGTGGTGAAGCGCCACGTGGAACCGGGGGAGAGTGCCAGCCCGGGTAAACAGTTAATGACCGGCCTCTCTCTGGAGTCGCTTCGTGCTGTTGCCAATGTGCCCCAGGCCCATATCGATCAGATCCGTACGCTGCAACGTGCCCGAGTGATATTGCCGCGTGCAACCAGCGCGTCAGTTGATGGTGAAAAGCTCACTATCTCCCCTTTCGCCGATGCCGCCACGCACACCTTCAAGGTACGTGTCGATCTGCCAGAGGGGCGCCACGGGGTCTATCCCGGCATGTTCGTCAAGGCGGCCTTTGTCATTGGAGAGTCAGAGCGCCTTACCGTGCCAGTCGCCGCAGTGGTTCATCGCAGTGAGGTGACCGGGGTCTATGTGCTGAAGGGGGATGCTGTCAGCTTCCGCCATGTCCGTATTGGCCGTCAGCTGGCCGATGGGCGCCATGAGGTACTGGCCGGTCTTGATGCAGGAGAAGAGGTGGCGCTGGAGCCGATCCGCGCCGGGGTGATGCTCAAGGAGATGCGTGCAGGTACGGAACAATGAACCAGAAGCTGGGATTTTCGGGCAATGTCGCCCGTAACTTTCTGACCACCGAGATCACGCCGCTACTGGCGCTGGTCGGTTTTCTGCTGGGGATCTTTGCGGTGATGATTACGCCGCGCGAGGAGGAGCCGCAGATCAATGTTACCTTTGCCAATATCTTCATCGCCTATCCCGGTGCCTCGGCCAGCGAGGTGGAGAATCTGGTAGCGTTGCCAGCCGAGCAGATCCTCTCGGAGATTGAGGGGGTCAAGCACGTCTACTCCGTCTCACGTCCCGGCATGGCGGTACTGACCGTACAGTACGAGGTGGGGGAGGATCGCACCGCGGCCATCGTGCGTCTCTATAACGCGATGTACTCCAAGCAGGACTGGCTACCGCACAATCTGGGAGCGATGCAGCCGATCATCAAGCCGAAGGGAATCGACGATGTGCCGATCGTCACTCTCACCCTCTGGAGCAAGGATGAAAATGTGGGAACCCATGAACTCAAACGCGTAGCTCATGCGGTGGAATCAGAGCTCAAGCGTGTCAAGGGAACGCGGGATATCTATACCATCGGTGGCCCCGATCGGGTGGTGCATGTCACCCTCGACCCGGTGCGTCTGGCCGGTTACGGTATCGCGGTTGACGACCTGCGCAACGCACTGATGGTAAGTAATGCCACCCAGCCCTCCGGGGCCCTGGTCTCCAGCAACCGCGAGGTGCCGGTTCAGGCGGGCAGCTTTCTTACCAATGCTGAAGAGGTCAACGCCCTGGTAGTCGGCGTCAGGGAGGGCAACCCCATCTACCTGCGTGATGTCGCCGAGGTACGTCTGGGACCGGATCAGCCGGAGCAGTATGTCTGGTTTGGCACCGGTCCTGCGGCGTCATCCAAGGGGGTTACGGTGCAGGGGAGCTTCCCCGCCGTTACTGTCGCGATCGCCAAACAGCCCGGTACCAATGCGGTGGAGATCGCCCGTCAGGTGATTGAGCGCTTTGATGCCCTGAAGGGGACCTTTGTCCCCGAGGGGGTCGAGGTGACGGTAACCCGCGACTACGGTGCCACGGCTGATGAGAAGGCGAAGAAGCTTATTACAAAGCTGATCTTTGCCACCCTTTCGGTGGTGGTGCTGGTGCTGTTTGCGCTGGGTTACCGTGAGGCCTTTATCGTCGGACTGGCGGTGGTGATCACCCTTGCCATTACCCTCTTTGCCTCCTGGGCCTGGGGCTTTACGCTCAACCGAGTTTCACTCTTCGCCCTCATCTTCTCTATCGGTATTCTGGTGGATGACGCCATCGTGGTGGTGGAGAATATCCACCGCCATATGTCGATGGGGGGCAAGAAACTGCTGGAGGCGATCCCTCAGGCGGTCGATGAGGTGGGCGGACCGACCATCCTTGCCACCTTTACTGTTATCGCAGCGCTGCTGCCGATGGCCTTTGTCAGCGGTCTGATGGGCCCCTACATGAGCCCGATCCCGATCAACGCCTCCATCGGCATGTTGATCTCACTGGCGGTCGCCTTCATCGTTACCCCGTGGATGTCCAATGTGGTACTGGCGAAGGCCGATTTCCACCACGCCCACGACGAGGGCAGCGACAACCGGATGTACCAGCTCTTTGAGCGTGCAGTCGGCCCTTTCCTGCGTGGTGGTGCAGGGCGCAAGATGCGCTGGAAGATGCTCTACGCCATCCTCGGTCTTATCGCCTTCTCGGTGTTGCTGGTGCCGCTCAAGGCGGTGGTGCTGAAGATGCTCCCCTTCGATAACAAGTCAGAGTTTCAGGTAGTAATCGACATGCCGGAGGGTACTACACTGGAGCAGACCGCCCGGGTGATGAGTGAGCTGGGTGACTACCTTGGCACCGTTCCTGAGGTGACCGATTATCAGGTCTACGCGGGGAGTGCCTCGCCGATCAACTTCAATGGCCTGGTACGTCAGTACTATCTGCGTGAGGGGGCCACGGTGGGTGATATTCAGGTCAACCTGGTGCACAAGAGTGAACGTGACAGAAAGAGTCACGAAATAGCGCTGGCGGTGCGAGGCCCGCTGCAGGAGATCGGAAAACGCTACAACGCCAATGTGAAGGTTGTTGAGGTGCCGCCTGGTCCGCCGGTACAGTCTCCGTTGGTGGCCGAGGTTTACGGTATCGACTATCAGGGGCAGATTGGTGTGGCGAGATCGATACGTGAGATGTTTGAGTCAACCGACGATATCATCGATGTGGATGACAGTGTCGAGTCGCCCGCTGAGAAGCTGATCCTCAGGGTAGATCAACCGCGGGCAGCACTGCTCGGTGTTCCGCAGCAGAAGGTGGTGGCCGCGGTACACGCGGCACTCTCCGGTGAAGATGTGAGCTTTCTGCACGATGTAAATGCAAAGTATCCGGTACCCATACGTATGGAGTATGCGGTGGCCGACAAGGCCGACATCGACAGCGTACTAAACCTGCGCCTGCGTAGCGGCAGCGGCGAGTTGATCCCCCTTTCCGAGATCGTCACAGTGGTGAAAACCGAGCGGGAGAACGCCATCTATCACAAGGACCTGCAGCGGGTGGTTTTTGTCACCGGTGACATGGCCGGTGATCTCGATAGTCCACTTTACGGTATGTTCGATATGGTAGGACAGCTTGAAGATAAACCGTTGGCAAACGACAAGCCTCTGGAGCAGAACTTTATCAACCCGCCTGCCAATCCCTATGACTACAGTGTGAAGTGGGATGGCGAGTGGCAGGTTACCTATGAGACCTTCCGTGACATGGGCATTGCCTACGGTGTGGGCCTCATCCTCATCTACCTGCTGGTGGTGGCGCAGTTCCGCAGCTATCTGGTACCGATTGTAATCATGGCCCCGATCCCGCTCACGGTGATCGGGGTGATGCCGGGTCACGCCCTGCTCACTCTGCTGGGAATGGATGCCCAGTTCACCGCCACCTCGATGATCGGCATGATCGCACTGGCGGGGATCATCGTGCGCAACTCCATCCTGCTGGTCGACTTCATCAACCAGCAGGTGGAGGAGGGGGTACCCTTCGAGCGTGCGGTGATCAACTCCAGTGCGGTACGTGCCAAACCGATCGTACTGACTGGTGTGGCGGCGATGATGGGTGCCTTCTTCATTCTGGATGACCCGATTTTCGGCGGTCTGGCGGTATCACTGATCTTCGGTATTCTGGTCTCCACAGTGTTGACCCTGATCGTGATCCCGGTGATGTACTACGCGATGATGTATCGTCGGATGACGAACTGATACATCACACAGCAGTGCAACAAAAAGGCGCCGTGATGGCGCCTTTTTTATTCGCTGTGGGGTCGCTTCTGCAGCTTTCTCTGTAGGGTACGCCGATGCATATTGAGGGCGCGGGCAGTGGCGGAGATGTTGCCGTTATTTTCAGTCAGCACCCTCTGCAGGTGCTCCCACTCGAGACGGTTAACCGAGAGCGGTTTGCTGTTTACCACCGTCCCATCATTACCCTCATCACGATAGAGTGCGGCGATGATCTCATCGCTGTCGGCAGGTTTTGCGAGATAGTGGATCGCACCAAGTTTAATCGCCTCTACGGCAGTTGAGATACTGGCATAACCGGTCAACATGACTATGCGCATGGTGCTGTCAAGGGAGTGGAGCTGTTTAATCAGTGCCAGTCCTGAGTTCCCCGGCATATTGAGATCGATAACGGCAAAGGCGGGTATTGACTGCTGTGCCTGCAGGATCGCATCCTCACCGTTGTGGGCGAGGACAACATTAAAGCCGCGTTTGGTTAATGAACGGCCCAGCATCTGGCAGAAGATCTGATCGTCATCAACCAGCAGGAGAGAGTTTTGTAAGTCATCCATCATGGTGATCATGCATCATTAAGCGGTAGCTTTACTACGACTTTTGCGCCACCACCATGGCGGTTGTACATCTTTACCTCACCCCCCAGGCGTTCAATGGTGACATTGGAGAGAAACAGTCCCATTCCTACCCCATACTGCTTGGTGGTAAAGAGGGAATTACCGGCTTTGTTAATAACTTCGTCAGTAAGACCTGGGCCACGGTCAAGAATCGCTATCTCGATAAAACCATCCGTGCATTGGGTGTGCAGTGCCACATCATCCGGTGAGCTATCAACAGCGTTGTTGAGCAGATTAAGCAGGGCCTGTGTAAGGGTGTTCTCATAAAGGAGTGTGCAACGACTGTCGCACTCTCCATATCGTGTGATGATCTGGATATTAGGTCGCATCAGATAAAGTTTATCCAGTAAATCGGCAACTAATTTATCAGGATGAATGGAGCCGGCGGCCTCTGAACGTGTGTGACCCGCACTTTCAACCATGCAGGAAAGGATCGCCTTACAACTGTGAATCTGTTGTCGCAGGATCTCAATGTCTGTGCTTATCTCAGGAAGGTGCGAGAGTTCATTGTGCAGGTCGCCAGCGATTACCGCCATGGTTGAGAGTGGGGTGCTGAGTTCATGAGCGGCACTGGCGGCCTGCGTCCCCAGTGCAACAATCTGCTCGTTGCGTAGAGTCTCTTCGCGTACAGTGGATAGCAATTTATCGCGGCGGCGAACTGCAGCAGTAAGGCGTGAGATAAAGAAGGCGATAATTGTGGCGCTGACAATGAAGTTAAACCACATTCCCGTAATGTGCATCATAAAGGCATCACTGTTATTGCTATCTCCCGGTTTCTGGTGATGCATATGCCCCATACCGCTGCTGGTACCACCATGCATCGCCGTATGTTGGGAAAAGGTGAGCGGCTCATAGTAGAACATCAACAGGGTGTAGGATGTCACCGTGATGGCCCCCAGCAGGGCGGTGTGACGCCAGGGTAACAGCAATGCACTGATGGTGACCGGGATTAAAAAGAGCGAGACGAAGGGATTTGTCGAACCACCGCTAAAGTAGAGAAGTCCTGTCAGTACGAGTGTGTCGGCCAGCAATTGCAGAAGAATCTCCACCTCATTGAGCGCCCTCGGGATCCGTGCCCTATACCAGGTAAAGAGATTGATTACAATCAGCAGGACGATCAGGCCGAGCAGGGGTGCCAACGGTAGGTCGAGCATTAACCACTTAGTGGCAACGAAGACGGCGATTAACTGACCAATCACCTCCACAAAACGCAGGTAGGAGAGGCGGCGCAGGATATTGAATTCACCGGAGTGCTGTCTGGTACCTATGTCGAACATGCGGCCATTTTAGTCGGTTGCGAATCGAGATGGTAGCAAACTCAATGGGGCGGGGTGCGACAAATTGTCGCGCGACGCTTTGTCACTTCTTTTACGCCATGTAGAAATTCATAATCAGAACACTTAATAGCCTTTCTGAATGCGTATTAATGTTCGATATCCATCGCTCAACTATCTACCACTTTTTTATCGCCTCACTTGTGGTGCATCTGGTTGTGGCATGGCCGCTGCTGCGCGACAGCTGGTTTGCCCATCCACAGCAGATGGATGTGCAAGAGTGGCCAGCGCTGTCGATTCAGATGGTGATTGATGAACGTATAGCGAGCACTCCGGAGAAGCTACAAGAAAAAAAGCAGGAGAAACTTAATCGCAATCGAATACCTCAATTAGCCGCCGTTAAGCAGAGTACAACCTCTTCGTCTGAAGAGGCTGCGGCTGAGCAGGCAGAGGAGTGGTTAGAGCAGGCGGTAGATGAGCAGCCCGCAAACAGCACGGCCGCTAGAGCGACGGGTGATTTGCGTGCACAGTTTCTGCACAGGGTTATTGCACTTATAGAGCAGAATAAATTCTACCCAAAAAGTGCCAGACGACGCGGTATTGAGGCGGATGTCAGGGTCTCCTTCAGGCTGCATGGCGATGGCAGCGTGAGTGACGTCAGATTAAGTGATGCGCCAAAGATCCTCTACGGGGCAACGCAACAGGCGATCATGGCGGCGCAACCGTTGCCTGCGCTACCAGAAGAAATTTCAGCACCATTCGACATCAGTTTTATCGTGAAATACCAACTTACAGAATAGCGAGGCTAACTGTGGAAAATGGAACAAAAATAATTGTTACCGCTGTCGCCCTCTCCATCTCCGTGCAGGCCGGGGTGATGGCGCAAGAGGTGGATGAGGCAACTATTACCGTCACGGCAACCCGTGAGGCGGACGAGGTTGGTAAGGTCGCTGCCTCGGTAGGTCGGGTAGGGGGGGAGGAGATAGAGCGTATTGCCCCGTCACACCCCTCAGAGATCGTCAATCGCATTCCGGGTGTTCACGTCAATGTGACCGGTGGTGAGGGGCACATGACCGCGATTCGTCAGCCCATCTCCACACAACCGCTCTATCTCTATCTTGAGGACGGGATACCAACCCGCTCTACCGGATTCTTTAACCACAACGCCCTCTATGAGATCAATCTGCCACAGGCCGGTGCGATAGAAGTTCTGAAGGGGCCGGGGACGGCACTCTACGGCAGTGACGCGATTGGTGGTGTCATCAATGTGGTCACCCGGCCGGCACCGCTTGAGCCGGAGGCAGATGTTGCGGCCGAGTACGGCTCCTATGGCTGGCGGCGCCTGTTGCTGTCGGGGGGCAATGGCTGGGAGTCTGATGGTGTACGTGCAGACCTGAATATGACCCACTCAGACGGCTGGCGTGACAATACCAATTATGACCGCTACAGCACCTCGCTGCGCTGGGATCACGATACCAGAGGCGGGGCGTCACTGAAGACGGTGGCATCACTGTCGCGTATCGACCAGCAGACGGCGGGAAGTTCACGCCTGCTGGAGGACGACTATTTAAATAACCCGGAGTTGAATTATACGCCGATCTCCTATCGCAAGGTGGATGCGCTGCGCCTCTCTACTGCCTACGAAACTGAGACCGCCGATAGCCTGCTAAGTGTCATCCCCTACGTGCGCTCGAACAGTATGGATATGCTACCGAACTGGTCACTCAGCTACGACCCGGTGGTGTATGAAACGAAGAATAACTCGGTCGGTCTACTGGCGAAGTACCGACACAATCTTGCGGATGATGTGAAGATGATCATCGGGGTGGACGTCGACTATAGCCCCGGTAGCCGTTATGAGCAAACTATCGTTCCGATCAAGGTGGGCAACATCTACACCGATTACACGATTGGCAGCACTATCTATGATTACGATGTCATCTTTACCGGTATCTCACCCTATCTGCACCTCGACTGGCAGCTGACAGATGCTTTGTTACTGCAGACAGGCGTGAGGAGTGATCAGCTGGGCTATGACTATGATAACCATCTCACCGCACTCGATACGGGTTCGCATCGTCGCCCCGCCGACACCTCGGTCTCCTATCAGCACCTGAGCCCCAAACTGGGTCTTGTTTACGCTATCAATGCGAGACACAGCACCTTTATCTCCTATCGCCACGCCTTTCGTGCCCCATCGGAGAGTCAGCTGTTTCGTCAGGGGCGTGCCGTGAGTAGTGTCGATCTGGAACCTGTTAAGGTGGACAGTTATGAGTTGGGGGTGCGCGGAAACAGTCCGCGCCAATGGAACTACTCGGTATCACTCTATGCGATGGAGAAGCGCGACGATATCCTCACCTATCGTTATCCTGACGGTAGCCGTGAGGTGATGAATGCCGGTGTCACCCGTCACAAGGGGATCGAGCTTGGTTACAGCCGGCAGTTACTCGACTGGATGTCGATGAATCTTGCCTGGTCAGTGGCAGAGCATGTTTATGATGACTGGCAGCCCAATGCAACCACCGACTATTCCGGTAATGAGATGCCATCGGCCCCGCAGACGGTGGCGAGTGCGGCACTGCTTTTTACCCCACAGGCTCTTCACGGTGGAAGTGTTGAGCTGCAGTGGGAGCGACTCGGTAGCTACTGGATGGATGATGAGAACAGCTATCGCTATGGTGGTCACGACCTCTACCATCTTCGTACGGAGTTCCATGTCGATGATGGGATAAGGATCTCGGCGCGGGTGATGAATCTGGCGGATCGCCGTTATGCCACTGCAGCACAGTACAGCGCCGCCGCCTTCGGTAACCCGGAGAAATTTGAGTATGCGCCGGGTATGCCTCGCAGCTACTATCTGGGTGTGAGTGTGGGTTTTTAGATGAACGTCTTTTGTCACTTCAATTACCGTACAGGGTTATTGGCTTTAGTGCTGTTCGCTCTGGTGGATGGTGGTCACTCCGTTCGAGCCGCAGCGGTTGATCACTCGCATCATCAGCACACGACCAGCGATCCAGCCGCGCCCTGTACAGCTCAGGGCGAACTGCCTGATCTGCGCTGTGCAAAGAGTGTTACCGCGGCACTTGATGGCGAGGGGGGGCTCTGGGTCGCCTGGGTTTCCGGGGGGCATATCTATCTACAGTCGTCACCAAAAGCGGGCAGCGAACTCTCCCGTGCGGTGGTGGTCAATCGCCAGCCGGAGAGGATCAGCGCGGGCAATGAGCACCGCCCCAAGATCGCCTTTGGCAGGGACGGGCGGATCTATATCGCCTGGACCGAGAAGCTGGCCAAACGCTTTTCGGGACATATCCGCTTTGCCTGGTCGGATGATCGGGGCGCCTCCTTCTCCACCCCTCTTACGGTCAATGATCATCTGGAGGTGACGAGTCACCGCTTTGAGAGCATGGTGGTGGATGCCCGTGGTCATATTCATCTCACCTGGCTTGATAAGCGTGATCGTCTGGCGGCGGAGATCCGGGGGGAGGAGTATCGTGGTGCCGCCCTCTATCATGCGGTATCGACCGATAACGGGGTCAGTTTTAGTGTGAATAAAAAGCTGGCCGACAACAGTTGTGAGTGCTGTCGTATCGCTATGGCGATCGACCCGCAGAGTGGATTGCCACTGGTGGTGTGGCGCCACATCTATGGGGACAACATCCGCGACCACGGATTGGTTCGGCTCAATGAAAATGGTGAGTGGGGTGAACAGCAACGCCTCTCCTACAGTCAGTGGCAGACCAGCTCCTGCCCCCATCATGGGCCGTCGCTGGCGGCCAGTAGCGAGGCCTATCACGCGGTCTGGTTTGCCAACGGTGCCGAGCAGTCGGGGCTCTTCTACAGCCGTGTTGACCGTAACAGCCTGAGGCGACTCGATGAGCGGCCGGTGGGGAGTGCGGTGTCGCTCTCCTCGCACCCCTCGGTGGTGACGATGGGGGAGCGGGTCTATATCGCCTGGCTGAGCTATGACGGTAAAGAGAGCCACGTCCTTATCCAGGCCTCACCGGATGGTGGCGAGAGCTGGCAGGCGCCCGCTACGCTCGCCTCGCACGCGGGGGGTACCGACTACCCTTTTCTGCTCAGCGATGGTGAACGGCTCTATCTCTCCTGGCACCGTGCTGGCGAGCCGTACCAGTTAGTGAGAGTCACGAAGTGACCCTGTCGATGACTCTCTACCGCTCTCTAGTCGTGATGTTGCTGCTATCAACCGGCGCATATGCCGGTCAGGGAGAGGGGGCAAGGCTCTTTACTGCGGCTACGCCGGCATTGTTGGACGAACGTTGTCAGCAGGAGGAGTGCATGGTGATCTACTGGTCGCTCGACTGCCCCCCCTGTCATAGTGAACTGAAAACCCTGGGAGACGTGTTGAAGGGGAGAGAGGCCCCCGGCATGGTACTGGTTTCGGTTGACGGTAGGGCACAGCTTGCCGAGATAGGGGAGACACTCTCCCGCTACCGTGTTGCCCAACTAGAGAGCTGGATCACCCCCTCACCACTGGACCTCCCGTTGCGCTACGCTATCGACCCGAAGTGGTTTGGTGAGCTGCCCAATAGCTATCTCTATACAGCCGGTAGCCGGAAGGTGCGCATCGTCGGCGAGATAGAGGCTTCCCGCCTGCAAATGATAGTCAGTCGCTTTGCCCGGCAGGCCAAGAACTGAGGGTTCCCCACATGACGTGGCGAGTTTTGTGGCTGTTGTCACGAGAAAGCGATGAAAGTAGTGGGGTATATACGGTATACTGCCCGGCTTGAACCGCGCAGAGTACCTATCCCAGTGAGACAACCGGTGAGGGTCAGCGGAGGGATATCAGGAACAAGAGCAAGAGTGCCATATGACTGAGTTGACTCCATTACGCAAAATACCCGATCAGAATATCTTTAAGGGAGGGGATGTCTTCGTCCTCTTCGGTGAGCTGTTTGGCCGTGGTTATGTTAACGGTCTGGTCGATGAGGCGCGTGCCGCCGGTATGACCATTGTAGGTATTACCGTGGGTCGTCGCGACGATGAGAATAAATTGCGTTCCCTCACCGCTGAGGAGCACGCCGAGGCGGAGGCCAACCTTGGTGGGCGCATCATCAATATCCCGATGATGGCCGGTTTTGACCTTGATGCACCCGAAGGGGAGGCCAACCCCACCGACCTGCTGGCCCCCTTTACCATCAAGAACTGGCAGGAGCAGAAACTCGACTGGGCGCAGATCGAGCGATGCCGCGAGGTGGGGGTGAAGCGCTTCCGGGACTCCCTGGCACGGGTAGTGGCCGAACTGGACGGGATGATTCCCGATGGTGCCAATGCCATATTCGCCCACACCATGGCCGGTGGTATTCCCAAGGTGAAGGTCTTCCTCGCCATCGCCAACCGTATCTACAAGGGGCGCGGTGATCGCTTTATGTCCTCGCGCGCCCTGCTTGATAGTGACCTGGGCAAGCTCATTTTGATGAATTTCGATGAGGTGACCGCCAACACCTTCCGTTACCTTATCGACGGTACCGCCGAACTACGCAAACGCCTGGAGTCAACGGGCGGCCAGGTGCGTTACAGCGCCTACGGCTATCACGGCACCGAGATCCTGATCAAGGATAAGTACCAGTGGCAGACCTATACCAACTACACCCAGGGTTACGCCAAGATGCGTCTTGAGCAGCACGCCGAGGCGGTGTGGGCCGAGGGGGTGAAGGCGACCGTCTTCAACTGCCCGGAGATCCGCACCAACTCCTCTGACATCTTCGTTGGTGTCGAGCTCTCGCTCTTCCCGCTGCTTGAGGCGCTCAAGCTTGAGGGTGGCGGGGCGTGGGCCGAGGCACAGTGGCAGGCGTGTAGGGAGCTGCTCTCTGAGGGAACCTCGCTGGAGGAGCTGCTGCAGACTATTGCCGACTACAACGCCAATGGGGTGATCACCGAGTTTCGCAACTTCGAGGCGTGGCCGATGGACAATACCGCTGAGCTGGCCGAGGTGATGGTAGGTACCTCCGAGGCGATCACTGCTATGCACAAGGAGCGTAAGGCGTTGGTCACCGACCACCTCAGTGCCCTGGTGCTGGAGGGGACCGGCCCGTTGATGTTCCATGAGATGTCGGCCCCGGCCGCACCGGTGTTGTGGCTTAACCACGATGTTATAGCCAGACAGCTAAATCAGATGCATAGCTAGAGGCTTTCTCTTCTTCGCGCAGAGTAACGGGTCGCCCTGAGGCGGCCCGTTTTCGTTTTGGACACTCCGTGTAGGAGAAAGACGGACACGTTTAACGGACAAAACTTGATAGAGCGATAAAGGGGCCTTCACCATAATGTCCACATTGGTTACGGAGACGGTACGGACTCCAGCTCTCAGGAGCAAACCACAGATTTACCCTCCTTGTTGTTATATCCCTCTTGTGCGCGGTGCCCCCACCGCGCTTTTTTTTGCCCTGTGACCCGAACACCTATCTGTTCAGGCGCTGCTCCATTTCCAGCACAACCTGAGTCATCCTCAATACGCTGTCGGGGTTGAGGGAGATGGAGTCGATGCCGTGCTCCACCAGCCACTCGGTGATCTCGGGGAAGTCGGAGGGGGCCTGACCACAGATACCGACATATTTGTGGTGGCGGTGGCAGGCGTCAATCGCCATCTCCATCAGCTTGAGCACCGCCGGGTTGCGCTCATCGATGCCGGTCACCAGCCCAGAGTCGCGATCGACCCCGAGGGTGAGCTGGGTAAGGTCGTTGGAGCCGATGGAGAAGCCGTCGAAGTACTCGAGGAAGTCATCGGCGAGCAGGGCGTTGGCCGGGATCTCGCACATCACGTGCACCTTGAGGCCACTCTCGCCGCGTTTGAGTCCATTGCACTCCATGATCTCCAGCACCCGTTTGCCCTCCTCGACACTGCGCACGAAAGGGACCATCAGGTCGACGTTATCCAGTCCCATCTCCTCGCGTACCTGCTTCATCGCTCGGCACTCCAGGGCGAATGACTCGGCGAAGCTCTGTGAGGGGTAGCGGAAGGCGCCACGAAAGCCGATCATCGGATTCTCCTCCTTCGGCTCAAAGAGCGAACCACCGATGAGCTGCGCATATTCGTTCGACTTGAAGTCGGAGAGGCGCACGATCACCTGGCGCGGGTAGAAGGCGGCGGCGATGGTGCCCACCCCCTCGGCCAGGCGGCGGACGAAAAAGTCGCGCGGCGAGGGATAACCGGCGGTGAGTTTCTCGATCTTCAGCTGGGTCTCCTCATCGAGCTGCTCGAACTCGATGAGCGCACGGGGATGAACCTTGATGGCGTTGTTGATGATGAACTCCAGCCGCGCCAGCCCTACCCCATCGGCGGGAAGGCGCGACACCTCAAAGGCGATCTCGGGATTACCCAGATTGAGCATAATTTTGGTTTGCGGCTTTTTCAGGGTGGAGAGGTCGATCCTCTCAATTTCGAACTCCTGAATCCCCTCGTAGACATGGCCCGAGTCACCCTCGGCGCAGGAGACGGTGACCCACTGCCCGGTCTGGATCGTCTGCGTGGTATCACCTGTGCCCACCACCGCCGGGATCCCCAGCTCACGGGCGATGATCGCCGCGTGGCAGGTACGCCCTCCACGGTTGGTAACGATGGCCGAGGCGATCTTCATCACCGGTTCCCAGTCCGGGTCGGTGATGTCGGTGACCAGTACCTCGCCGGGCTGCAGCTCGTTCATATGCGAGGCCTCAAGGATCACCCTGGCCTGCCCGGTGGCGATCTTCTGACCCACACTCTTCCCCTCGGTCAGTACTCGACCGCGTGATTTCAGGTGGTATATCTCCTGCACCTTCAGATCGGCCTGTGATTTGACCGTCTCCGGCCGCGCCTGGACGATGAAGAGCTCTCCCGTCTGCCCATCCCTGGCCCACTCGATATCCATCGGTCTGCCGTAGTGCCGCTCGATGGTGGCGGCGTAGCGGGCCAGTTGCAGCACCTCATCGTCATTGATGGCGAACTGGCGCCGCTCCTCCAACCGCACCCGTACATTGGTGGTCGACATCCCCGCCATCGGGTCGGAGGTGTAGATCATCTTGATCGCCTTCTCCCCCAACTGCCGTTTGAGGATCGGGCGTTTGTTCTCGACGAGTGTTGGCTTGAAGACATAGAACTCATCCGGGTTGACCGCCCCCTGCACCACGTTCTCGCCCAGGCCATAGGCGGCGGTAATGAAGACCACGTCGGGGAAGCCCGATTCAGTGTCGATGGAGAACATCACCCCCGAGGAGGCCATATCCGAGCGGACCATCTTCTGCACTCCGATGGAGAGTGCCACATCCATATGGGTAAAGCCGCGGTCCACCCGGTAGGAGATAGCGCGGTCGGTGAAGAGTGAGGCGAACACCTGCTTGCAGGTAGCCAGCAGATTGGTGGTGCCGCGGATGTTAAGGTAGGTCTCCTGCTGGCCGGCGAAGGAGGCGGTTGGCAGGTCCTCTGCGGTGGCCGATGAGCGTACTGCCACGTCGGTGTTATCGCCGTATTCGCTCTCCAGCCCCCTGTAGGCCTCACGGATCTCTGCGGCCAGTTCAGCGGGCATCTCCCCATGCATGATCCACTGGCGGATCTTCGCCCCCGAAACCTGCAGGGCATTCACATTGTGTGTATCGAGCTGCGCAA
>JAOUQQ010000043.1 GCA_029879245.1 Chromatiales bacterium
CGGATAGCCGAGGAAGCGTCCCTCCATCGCCGCCGCCACGGTACCTGAATAGAGCACATCGTCCCCCATGTTGGCCCCGGCATTGATACCGGAGACCACCATATCGGGCTCCTGCTCCAGCAGGCCGGTGATCGCCAGGTGGACACAGTCGGTAGGCGTACCATCGACCCGAAATACCCCATCTGATTCGGTCGTATTGACGCGAATCGGCCAATCAAGCGTCAGTGAGTTGCTGGCGCCGCTACGGTCACGCTCGGGGGCCACCACCGTAATATCGGCGACACGGCTAAGGTGCTGTGCCAGTGCTCGGATTCCGGGGGCAAGGTAGCCGTCATCGTTACTGATGAGAATGTTCATGGTGTTATCGTATTGCCCCGACACATGTTGGGGATATCCAGTCGTTGTCGATTACTATACCAGCAGAGGGCAGGACCATGAAGTCTGGTTTGAAAAACAGTGTGTTAGAATCGGGCAAGGAGAATGGTTCGATCAGGCAGGGTGATGAAAAGAAAACGACAGATATCCGCTGAAGAGCGAGCCCTGTTTCGCGCCAGCCTTGAGGGTGTCACACCCCTTGAGCAGAAGCAGATCACCCCCTATCGCACACCTCCCCTACCGCGCCCCCGCATGAGTGAGGCCGATGAGGCTCAGGTAGTGGCCGATATGTTCTCCGATGCCATCGACCCGGCCGAACTTGAGACAGGCGAAGAGCTGCTCTTTGCCCGCAGCGGTCTACAACACAGTGTGCTGCGCAAACTACGCAGAGGCCAGTTCACCATCAGTGCAGAGCTTGACCTGCACGGCCTGCGGGTGGAGGAGGCGCGCCAGGCATTGAGTGAATTTCTGCTTCACTGCCGTCACAACCACAAGCAGTGTGTGCGTATCATCCACGGCAAGGGGAACCGTTCACGCCAGCAACAGCCGGTACTCAAGGGCAAGGTCAACCACTGGCTGCGACAGCGCGACGAGGTACTCGCCTTCTGTTCCGCCCGCCCGGTAGATGGTGGCACCGGTGCCATCTATCTGCTGTTAAAACGATAATTACCCCTCACCACTCTCTTTGTAGCCCTAAAGAGCGAAAGAGTTTCTCTTTTTTCTTGAGTTTCCCTAAAGCTATCCACATTAACAGACGATAGTGGGTATGAAGAAGCTGCGGGGCATCTCGGCCTGCAACATCTCCATCATTACACCGGGCAACAAGCTGAGAAATTGAGAGGACTCTCCAATGAAGATAAAGAACAAGATGATTCTGGGTTCGACCCTGCTGGCGGCTGTGCCGGTTATCATCGCCAGTATCGTGCTGGATGTCATCGCCGTAAACACCAGCAGTGAGGCCCTGCAAGATCAGGTGCGAAACTCGCTGGTATCACTGCGAGAATCTAAAAAGAGTCAGGTCGAGGACTACTTCAAGACCATCTATGGCCAGTTGCTCAATCTCGCCTCTCTTCCGGCGGTCAAAGAGAATGTGTTGGAGTTTAGCGATGAATACAACCTGGTCGAGGAGGGACTGAGCGCGACGAATGTCGCCCAGATGCGTGAGGCACTCAGAGAGTACTATGTCAATCAATATGGTGCCGAATACCGCAACCAGAATTCGGGACAATCTATTGATGCCGCCAGCTACCTGGCACGTCTAACCCCGGCAGCGGTCTACTTTCAGTACCACTGGATCAAGCAGAATCCCAACCCACTCGGTGCCAAAAACAGCCTGACCTCCAACAAGTCAGGAAGACAGTACGACGAGATTCATAGCAAACATCACCCCTTCTATAACGACTTTATTACCCGCTTCGGTTACTACGATCTCTTTATCGTCAATGTCCACGGCGATGTGGTCTACTCGGTTTATAAGGAGCTCGATTTCGGTACCAACCTGAAGAATGGGGTATGGAGTGACTCGGGTCTTGCCCGTGTCTTCAACAAGGCGATGCAATCGGCTGAGGGAGGCGTCTCCGTCGATGATTTCGCCCCCTACACCCCCTCCTATAACGGGCCGGCCTCCTTTGCCGCCGCACCGATATTTGATAACGGTGAGCGTATCGGTGTGTTGGTTCTGCAGATGCCGATCGCCAGTATCAACGCCATCATGACCTCCAATGAGAAGTGGAAAGAGGTCGGTCTGGGTGAGTCGGGCGAAACCTATCTGGTAGGCAGTGACAAAAAGGCGCGCAGTATCAGTCGCTTCCTGGTCGAGGACCCGGAGGGGTACAAGAAGATGATGCTTGGCCTGGGCACCTCTCAGGAGGTAGTCAGCGCTATGCTGGCAAAAGGTACCAACATCGGCCTGCAGGCGCTTGACACCAGGGGTACCCGTGCAGCCCTCAGCGGCCAGTCCGGTTTCGAAATCTTCGACGACTATCGGGGGGTCTCGGTACTCTCCGCCTATACGCCACTTAATATTCCAGGCCTCAACTGGGCGCTGATGAGTGAGATTGACAAAGACGAGGCATTCCATGCAGTGGGACAGCTCAAATCATCCATCGGCGGCTGGGCGGCGACAATCACCCTGGTGATGCTAACTATCGCTGGAATTGCAGGACTCTTCTTCGCCCTCAGCATCACAAAACCGATCATCAAGCTTGCTACAACTATCGGCATTATCGACCGCGATGCCGACCTCTCCAAACGCGTCGAGCTGCATGGCAATGACGAGATTGGAGAGATGGCGATCTCCTTTAACAATATGCTGGAGAAGCTACACAACAGCATGCGTGAAGTGAACGCCTCCACCGGGCAGTTGGCCGCGGCGGCGGAAGAGCTCTCTGCCATTACTATTGAGACCAATAACGCCATTGAACTGCAGCGTACCGAGACCGATCAGGTAGCCACTGCGATGAATGAGATGACCGCCACCGTACAGGAGGTGGCCAGCAGTGCTACCACTGCCGCGGAGGCAGCACACGGTGCAGACAGTGATGCCCAGGATGGCCGCCGCGTTGTGCAGGAGACAATGGATGCCATCGACAAACTGGCTCAGGATGTGGAGAACACCGCCGCAATCATCCGCCGACTGGAGGGCGAAAGTGAGAATATCGGTTCGGTACTCGATGTCATTCGCGGTATTGCCGAGCAGACCAATCTGCTGGCTTTGAATGCGGCTATCGAGGCAGCCCGTGCCGGTGAACAGGGGCGTGGCTTTGCCGTGGTCGCCGACGAAGTGCGCTCCCTCGCCAGCCGCACCCAGAGCTCCACTCAGGAGATCCAGTCGATGATTGAGAAACTGCAGACTGAGGCACGCAACGCTGTCGTCGCGATGGAGCAGGGACAGGAACGAGCCCAGGAGGGTGTCGCCAAGGCCGCTAAGGCCGGTGAATCACTGCAGGCGATCACCAGTGCGGTGGGATCGATTAACGACATGAATGCCCACATAGCCAGCGCGGCCGAGGAGCAGAGTGCCGTGGCCGATGAGATTAATCGCAACATCGTCAACATCAGTCAGGTCGCGGATCAAAATACTGAGAATGCGATGCAGACCTCCAAGGCGAGCGAAGAGCTGGCTCACCTTGCCACCGAGTTACAGAATCTGGTAGCACAGTTCAAGGTTTAATAGACCATAACGACCGGGGAGGCATCCCCGGTCACACCCTTCCACAGAGATGTGACATGGCATGAGGAGATTTTAATGCATCGTCTGCGCATCGGTATTCGCAACTGGCTGTTGCTGATCACTGGCGGTGGTATTGTCACACTGCTACTCGCCGCACTCTATGCGATAGAGATGACTGACGAGAGAAGCACAACTGCTTTGATCGTGATGGCCGTTGCAACCATAACGACCTTTGTCAGCCTTATTTTTTACATCAATCACCACATCATTACCCCTGCAAAGAGTATTGCAACGCTGTTACAGGGTATGGCGCAGCGTGATTTCAGGACCGCTGCGATGGTGCATGGAAACAATGAAATATCCGCACTTGCCAGAGAGGCCGAGGCGATTCGCCGTACCATACATCAGGTGATCAGTGAGATTGAAGGGTCCAGCTCCAGCCTTAGTGCGGCGATGAGTGATCTCGGTGAAATTATCGAAATCACCCGACACGGCGTTGAAAATCAGCTGAACGAGACTGAGCAGATCGCTACCGCGATCAACGAAATGACCACCACCATGCAGGAGGTTGCCGCCAACGCCATCGCCGCCGCCGAATCGGCAGACAGTGCCGACGAGCAGGCACAAAGTGGACGGCGAGTGGTTAGTCGCACTGTTGACGATATCAATACCCTGTCGTTCGAGCTTGAGAAGACCGCTCAGACCATTCACGGTCTGGAAAAAGAGAGCGTAAAGATTGGTGCAGTGCTGGATGTGATTAAGGGAATATCTGAACAGACCAACCTGCTGGCACTGAATGCCGCCATTGAGGCTGCGAGGGCGGGTGAACAGGGTCGTGGCTTTGCCGTGGTCGCCGATGAAGTACGGGCGCTGGCCACTCGTACGCAAAGCTCTGCGCTTGAGATCGACGCGATGATCAGCCGTCTGCAGAGTGACTCACAGCAGGCGGTAGCCGTCATGGAACAGAGCCGTAAACATGCGCTGAAAACCACCGAGCGTTCGGCTGAGGCGGGTACCTCGCTGGAGGAGATTACACGGTCCGTAGGCCAGATCACTGAGATGAATGCGCAGATCGCCGACTCTTCACAGCAACAACGCACTGTTGCCGAAGAGCTCAATCGCAACATCATCAACATCACCGAAATAGCTGAACACTCTGCGGAGGGGGGAAAGCGTATTGATGAGGCCAACGCCAGTCTGACGGGGATCTCCAGCAACCTGAGTAAGCTGGTGGCCACCTTTAAACTATGAACATATCTCCCGTAACACCGCCGTGGCATAACTCCCGGAAGGGAGGCTGAACCGAACTTGCAGGGCATCGGGTTTCAACCACTCCCACTCAAGCCCTTTTACCTCCAGTTTCAGCGCACGTCGCTCCTGCTCCAGTCCGGCCTTTTCAAGACCGGATTGGAAGGTCTCAACGCTACTCAATGCCAGCCGCTCGATCTCCAGCGCCTCACCCTGAGCACTACTTGCCCCTCGACCCCATAGTGGTGCCGATGGCAGTAGATGACCGCCAGCGATCCGCTGCTCAATTTCAGGGGTGATCAGGCGCAGCGACAGGGCACTGCGACTATGGCGCTGGATCAGCACCTCGCCGGGCAAGGCCAGTTGCCAGTTATTAGCCCCAACCCGTTGTGATAAAACCAGATTAAAAAGCCAGCTACGTGCCGCAGATAAATAGATGCCACGCTTGTGACGATCACGCTCATGCAATTCACTACGAAAAAGTTGTTCTGCCAGTTTGAGATTATTTCTGTCGTGCCCAAATCGCTGTTCGCCAAAGTAGTTGGGAACACCATGATCTTTAATAGTCTGCAGGCGCTGTTCCAGCGCCGTACAACCACCGTGCAAATCACGCACAGTTATCTGAAAACAGTTTTCTCTTAAACCTCCACGTCGAAGTTTCTTTCCATGACGCTGAGCAGAAAGCACCTCTATCTCGTTACTATTAAGTTGTGACCAATCCGGGTCATCACGACCCGAAAGGTTTACAGAAAAGTACTGCGTAGTAACGGCGAGGCGATCCTTTAATCCGGCGTAGCCAACTTCTTTTAACTCTACACCCGCAAACTCCGCCAGATGCCGCGCCAGCCACTCAGTGTTGGTGTTGGTTTTACGAATATGAAGAAGTGCGTGATTGCCTTTGCCATCAGGTTCATAACCCAGCACCTCATCGACCTGAAAATCATCCGCTGTGGTGCGGATGGTGCCATGACAATCGGGCCTGCCACAGGCGTAGGCCCAGTCGAGAGAAAAATCGCTCATTCCTTAGTGAGTAGCACCACGGCGTGAGCGGCGATCCCCTCTTTTCTGCCGGCAAAGCCGAGTTTCTCTGTGGTTGTTGCCTTGACGTTGACCTGATCGACCTCAACCTTCATATCGTTGGCGAGATTAAGACGCATCGCTTCGATGTGCGGCGCCATCTTCGGTGCCTGAGCGATGATCGTCATATCGGCATTGCCGAGCCGATACCCCTGCTCACTCAGCAGTGCGACCACATGACGTAACAGGATCCGGCTGTCGATATCTTCATACTCCTCTGCCGTGTCGGGAAAGTGTCGACCAATATCACCCAGTGCCGCCGCTCCCAACAGTGCGTCGCAGAGGGCGTGGATCAACACATCACCATCGGAGTGAGCGGCAAAGGCGTGGCTGTGTGGAATAGAGACGCCGCCAAGGACAATGTGATCACCCTCGGTAAAGGCGTGTACGTCATAACCGTGTCCGATGCGCATCGCTTACTCTCCCAGCTGTTGCAAAAAGAAGGCTGCCAGTGCCAGGTCTTCAGGACGAGTGATCTTGATATTGTCCGCGTGACCCTCGACCAGTTTGGGCGGCTTACCGGCGTGCTCCAGCGCCGAGGCCTCATCGGTTACCTCAAAGCCATCGGCCAGTGCCTGTTGTAACGAATCACGCAACAGTCCCAGCGGAAACATCTGCGGCGTAAGGGCGTGCCACATGCCGTTGCGATCCTCGGTATGGCTAATACGACCCTTGCCGTCATCGCGCTTCATGGTATCGCGTACCGGTACGGCGAGGATGCCGCCCACCTCGTCGTTCTCAAGTTCGTTGATCAGGTGATCGATATCAGCCTGCCGCAGACAGGGTCGCGCCGCATCGTGTACCAGCACCCAGTCATTGTTATCCGCATGGTGTTGTAAAAGTTCAAGGCCATTTAATACTGAATGACAGCGCTCCGCGCCGCCATCGGCCACCAACAACGTTTTGCCGGTTTTGATATTCAGCTCTGCCCAATAGGGATCACCTTTTGTCACGATCACCACGATACCGGCGATTTTTGAATGGTGATTAAAAATAGAGAGGGTCTGCTCCAGTACCGTGCGCTCGTTAAGCATCAGGTACTGCTTGGGGCGATCCGCCTTCATCCGCTTGCCGACACCGGCGGCGGGGATGATGGCCCAGTATTTTCTATTTACGGACATGGCCTGTTACTTCTCGTCCTCGATCACCTGAAAGAAGGTCTCATCTTTCTTGATCATCCCAAGGTCGGTCCGGGCGCGCTCTTCGATCGCCTCCAGTCCCCCTTTCAGATCCAGCACCTCCGCCTCCAGTGCCTCGTTGCGCTCTTTGAGTTTGGTATTTTCCGCCTTCTGCTGCTCAACCGCACGATTGAGCTGCCATACACGCAACAGCCCACCGTTACCGAACCACAAGGAGTATTGCAGCAGTAGCAGGAGGAAAATAAATATTGCGCTTAACCACTTTCTCATAAAACAAAGAGGCCCGGGCAACTCGCGCTGACCGGGCCGCTACTCAGGGTGTTCGCCCCTTACTCTCCTTTCAAACAGGTAAACGCCTCACGTCCGGGGTAACTCGCCTTATCTCCCAGCGCCTCGGCAATACGGATGAGGCGGTTATATTTGGCGACCCGATCGGAACGTGACATCGAGCCGGTCTTGATCTGCCCGGCATTGGTCGCCACCGCGATATCGGCGATGGTGGTGTCCTCGGTCTCGCCAGAACGGTGGGAAACCACGGCGGTGTAACCGGCATCCTGCGCCATACTGATCGCCTGCAGGGTCTCGGTGAGGGTACCGATCTGATTGACCTTGATCAGGATAGAGTTACCAATTCCCTTATCGATCCCCTCCTTGAGGATCTTCGGATTGGTAACGAAGAGGTCATCGCCCACCAGTTGTACCTTATCGCCCAGCTTCTCGGTGAGCAGCTTCCAGCCGTCCCAGTCGCTCTCATCGAGGCCATCTTCAATAGAGATGATCGGGTATTTCTCTACCCAGCCGGCGAGGAAGTCGACGAACTCTGCAGAGGTCATCTCCAGCCCCTCGGAGGCGAGCACATACTTGCCATCCTTGTAGAACTCGGAGCTGGCCGCATCGATGGCGATCATAATATCCTCGCCCGCCTTGTAACCGGCCGCCTCGATTGCCTCGAGGATCACCTGGATCGCCTCCTCGTTGGAGCTAAGATCAGGGGCAAAGCCACCCTCATCACCGACAGCGGTGTTCATCCCTTTGGCGTGCAGCACCTTCTTCAATGCGTGGAAGATCTCGGCACCGTAGCGGATCGCCTCGTTGATGGATGGGGCGCCCACCGGCACGATCATGAACTCCTGCAGGTCGACGCTGTTGTCGGCGTGCTCGCCGCCGTTAATGATGTTCATCATCGGTACCGGCATCTTGTACCCACGCTTGCCAACACCGAGGTAGCGATAGAGCGGCATCTCATGCGCCGCAGCAACCGCCTTGGCCGTGGCCAGGGAGACCGCCAACATCGCGTTAGCACCGAGATTGCTTTTGTTGTCGGTGCCATCGAGGTCGATCATCGTCTGATCGATAGTGGCCTGCTCACTCGCCTCCATGCCGATCAGGGCACGGGCAATCTTGCTATTCACATTTGTCACGGCATCGAGCACACCCTTGCCACCGAAGCGCTCGGTGTCATTGTCACGCAGTTCGATCGCCTCGCGTGAACCGGTGGAGGCTCCGGAGGGGACAGCGGCGCGGCCCATGGCGCCGCCACCAAGGATCACATCCGCCTCAACGGTGGGGTTACCACGCGAATCAATGATCTCACGGGCACGGATGTTGACGATTTGGGTCTTGTTTTCGCTCATTGCTTTTCCACTACTCAATACAGGTTGCGTTAATCAAAAATTCTGAAAGGTATTACGGTCGAGTCTAAGGCTCATTGTGCTGACGGGCAGCGGCGACAAAGCCGCTAAACAGAGGATGGCCGTCACGCGGGGTAGAGGTAAACTCCGGATGAAACTGACAGGCAACAAACCACGGGTGATTGGGCAGCTCCACCACCTCGACCAGACTCCTGTCTTCGGAGAGGCCGGAGAAGACCAGTCCTGCACTACTCAACTTCTCACGGTAGTTGTTGTTAAACTCGTAGCGGTGGCGGTGGCGCTCGACGATGGAGTCGTTGCCGTAGATCGCTCTGGCACGAGTACCCGCCTCAAGGTGACAGGTCTGACCACCCAGACGCATGGTGCCACCCAGATCAGACTCTTCGCTGCGGGTCTCGACACTCCCATCTGCATTCTTCCACTCGGTAATCAGACCGATCACCGGGTGTGCTGTATCTGCCCTGAACTCGGTGGAGTGCGCCCCATCCAGTCCGGCCACGTGACGGGCGTATTCGATCACCGCCACCTGCATGCCGAGACAGATCCCGAGATAGGGGATATTGTTCTTACGGGCGTAGCGTACAGTGGCGATCTTCCCCTCTACCCCACGCTCGCCAAAACCGCCGGGGACGAGGATCGCATCCATACCACGTAGTGCATCAATACCTGACTTCTCGATCTCCTCGGAGTCAATGTAGACGATCTTTACCTTGGTGCGGTTGTGTGCCCCGGCGTGGATCAGCGCCTCGGAGAGTGATTTGTAGGCCTCGGTCAGGTCGACATATTTGCCAACCATAGCGATGGTTACCTCGCCGGTGGGGTTCTGCATCGCCTCTATTACCGTCTCCCACTCGGAGAGGTCAGCCGGTTTGGCCTCAATACGCAATTTGTCGACCACAATCTGATCCAGATTCTGTTTGTGCAGCTCCATCGGGATCCTGTAGATGGTATCGACGTCGATGGCGGAGATAACCGCGCGCTCCTCGACGTTGGTAAAGAGGGCGATCTTGCGCTTCTCGTCCTCCGGTACCGGGCGATCGGCACGACAGATCAGCACGTCGGGCTGGATACCGATGGAGCGCAGCTCCTTGACGGAGTGCTGGGTCGGTTTGGTCTTCAGCTCACCGGCGGTGGGGATCCATGGCAGCAGGGTGAGGTGCATGTAGAGCACGTTGTCGTGGCCCAGCTCGACCCCCATCTGGCGGATCGCCTCGAGGAAGGGGAGCGACTCGATATCACCAACGGTACCACCGATCTCCACCATCGCCACGTCGTAACCCTCGGCACCAGACTTCACCGATGCCTTGATCTCGTCGGTGATATGCGGGATCACCTGCACCGTTCCACCGAGGTAATCACCACGACGCTCCTTACGGATCACCCTCTCGTAGATACGGCCTGTGGTGAAGTTATTGCGCTGGGTCATGGTGGTGCGCACGAAGCGCTCATAGTGGCCCAGGTCGAGATCGGTCTCGGCACCATCCTCCGTAACAAACACCTCACCGTGCTGGAACGGGCTCATGGTGCCGGGGTCGACATTAATATAGGGGTCGAGTTTGAGCAGGGTGACTTTCAGGCCGCGGGCCTCAAGGATGGCCGCCAGGGAGGCGGAAGCGATCCCTTTGCCAAGGGAAGAGACTACACCGCCAGTAATAAAAATGTACTTTGTCATCAACCGTAGTCGGATAGAAGTGATAGAAAAGTGATACCGGCGCTAGGCCCAGCTAATTGTCGTTGTTTTCGTCTGCGTTTTCAATGGCGCATGACCACTCAAAAGAGATCCCGACGCCATTTTCGTCGCAACGGAAGCGACTATCGGTCCACAACCCGGCAACCTGAGCCAACACCCCATCGATATAGATAAGCGGTCGCCGCTCTCGCTCCCACGGTGGTAGACCCACCTCCTGACAGAGTTTCTTCAGGCTGTGGTGACCAGTGCGCCCCGCTAATTCAATGCGCTCACCACCACGGCGCCAACGGACCGTCACACTGCCGCTGAGAAAATCGGCCTGAATCCCCTCCCCCTCAGTCCGATTAACTCGAAGCTCTCCCAGCTCAGCGGGCAACACCTGCAACGTCTCACCCTCCCAGGGCAGATCAAGGGAGTGCTCAGGTGCGGGTGGTAGTGGGGGCATCGCATAGAGCCTGTCACGATACCGCCGAACCTCGCTACCCGGCCAGTGAACCAGCGGTTGCGCATCCTCGGCAGCCGACAGGACCTCGTCGATAATACGTTGCAGATTACGACTATCGGGCACCGTCAAACCCCGATCGCGCAGCCAGTAGCGCAACAGATTGTGTTGGCGCGCCTCGCTCAGCAGAAGTAACTCAGGAATAGGAAGGCTCTTCTCCCCCGTAGCGAGCAGACTCAAATCCTGCGCTGCCAGCTCATCCAGCAAACTGGCAGATTCAGCGAAGTGGCCCGCACTGCGTGCCAGAACCGTCCTGAGCCCCTGATGACGCCGCTCAAGTTGCGGGATCAGCTCATGGCGCAGGTAGTTGCGCTCAAGCGAGATGTCGAAGTTGCTGGGGTCGTCGATCCATGAAAGCCCGTTATTTTCAGCATAACGTTGAAGCTGCTCGCGACTGTAGTGCAACAGAGGTCTGGCCAACCAGCCAGCATCAAAGGGTCTGAACTCTGGCATCCCCGCCAGACCACGCACACCACCTCCGCGCAGCAGTTGCAGCAGCATGGTCTCCACCTGATCATCCTGATGGTGTGCGGTGAGCAGCATATCCCCCGCCCCGACCACCTCGGCGAAGGCGCGGTATCGCGCATCACGTGCCGCCGCTTCAAGCCCTTTTCCCTTGCGCTCAATTCGCACTCGTTGTGTTACCAATTCGATGCCCAACATCTCGCATTGCTGCTGGCAGTGTGCCGCCCATCCGGCAGAGTTTGGTGAAATGCCATGATCCACATGGATCGCATAGATCGGCAAGTTCCTCTCAGCTGAGAGTTGTGACAGCAGATGTAACAGCACGGTGGAGTCGAGACCACCGCTCAGTGCGACCCAGTAGCGTTCCGCCTCAGGCTGGCGCTGCAGGATGGGAAGAAGCTGTTGCGGTAAAATGGTGCTGGACAAGGCAGTGGCGTCTCCAGTTAGCGATACGACACCACTGCCATGCAGGGGGAATTATTTCTCTTCGTAATTACCGAAGGACATCAGTCGCTGATAGCGCTTCGCCAGAAGGTCATCAGTAGAGAGACGACTCAGTGCATCAATATCCTCGGCCAGGGCGATCTTCACCTGATGTGTAACGCCATCAATATCACGATGCGCCCCACCCAAAGGCTCCTGAATAATACGGTCAATGAGGCCTAGCTCCTTGAGGCGCCCTGAGGTGATACCCAGCGCCTCGGCCGCATCGGAGGCCTTCTCGGCGCTCTTCCACAGGATCGAGGCACACCCCTCGGGTGAGATCACCGAGTAGGTACTGTACTGCAGCATGTTGACCCGGTCACCGACGCCGATCGCCAGGGCCCCGCCGGAGCCGCCCTCACCGATCACGGTGCAGACGATAGGTGTTTTGAGCCGGGCCATGACCCGCAGATTACGCGCAATCGCCTCGGATTGACCACGCTCCTCGGCGCCAACCCCGGGGTAGGCGCCGGGGGTGTCGATGAAGGTGACGATGGGGAGCGTGAAGCGCTCAGCCATTTCCATCAGGCGTAGCGCCTTGCGGTAGCCTTCGGGGCGTGGCATACCGAAGTTACGTAGTACCTTCTCCTTGGTATCGCGCCCCTTCTGCTGGCCGATCACCATCACCGGTTTGTCGTTGAGACGGGCGATGCCACCGACGATGGAGGGGTCGTCGGCATAGGCGCGATCGCCATGCAGTTCCTCAAAATCGGTAAAAAGACGCTCGATATAGTCGAGGGTATAGGGACGCTGCGGGTGGCGTGCCAGCTGTGAGATCTGCCAGGCGTTGAGGTTGGAGAAGATCGACTCAGTCAGGCTCTTGCTCTTGGCCTGCAGACGGGTGATCTCATCACCGATGTTGATCTCGGCATCATCACCGACATAACGCAGCTCTTCGATCTTTGCCTCAAGCTCGGCAATGGGTTGTTCAAATTCCAGGAAATTAAGATTCATCTCAAATAGTTACCGCTGAGTTCGTTCTGATTCTTAAGGATTTCAACATTATACGCGACATTTGCATAATTTGTCGCGCTGAATTGTTCACACTATCGGTATTTGGTCATCACCCTCTCATCGCCAAGCAACTGACGCAGGCGCGATATCAACTCATCACTGGGGCGCACCCGCCAGCGATCGCCCAGAGGCACCCGCGCCCGGGCGGCACCATTCTGGTACTCCAGCACGACTGGCATCCCCCCCTCTCGATAGGGGGTCAGCACCCCCTCCAGATCAGAGACGAAGCCATTTACCACCTGAGACTGGGTCAGACTGATATTCAGAGAGTCGGCATAGACCTCTCGCGCCCGCTCCATGTCATAGGCCTCCTGCACCGTCATCACCAGTCCCCCGGCGTAGTCATCGTGGCGCACCTCACCGCTGCAGACGAGAATGCGATCCTTGCCCAGCAACTCATGGAAGCGGGCGTACTCCCTGGTGAAAAAGTTGACATCGATGCGTCCGGAGCGATCGTCGAGGGTGACGAAGGCCATCTTGTCACCCTTCTTGGTCGGGCGGGTGCGAATACCGATGATGAGCCCGGCGATGGTATAGCTCTTGTTCCTCTCCTCCACCAGGTTGGCAATGCGGCAGGAGGCGAAGTGGGCCAGTTCCGGCAGGTACTGGTTGATCGGGTGACCGGTGAGGTAGAGCCCCAGGGTCTCCTTCTCACCGGAGAGGCGATGCTCCTCCTCCCACTCCGCCACCTCCTCGTAGCTGGCGGGGCTCTCCTCCAGAACGCCACTGTCAAAACCGAACAGGTCACCCATCCCCGCATCACGGTTCTTCGAATCCTGTTCTGCCATCTTCAGTGCCTGTGGCAGGGCCGCCATCAGCGTGGCGCGGTTAGGCCCGAGCCTGTCGAGCGCACCAGCGCGGATCAGCGACTCCAGTACCCGGCGGTTGGCCTTACGGGTATCGATGCGGCGGCAAAAATTGAAGAGATCGCGATAGGGGCCATTGGCCCCCATCTCGGCTACGATACCCTCAATGGCCCCCTCGCCCACCCCCTTGATGGCCCCCAGGCCGTAGACCACCGCCCCGCTCTCATCGACGGTGAACCTGTAGCCGCTGTTGTTGACCGAGGGGGGCACCACCTTGAGCCCCATCTCGTTACACTCCTCGATCAGGGTCACCACCTTGTCGGTGTTGTCCATATCGGCGGAGAGCACCGCGGCCATGAACTCGGCCG
Source organism: Chromatiales bacterium (assembly GCA_029879245.1). GTDB lineage: Bacteria > Pseudomonadota > Gammaproteobacteria > Thiohalomonadales > Thiohalomonadaceae > JAPHSX01. The sequence goes on from JAOUQQ010000043.1 coordinate 13,992, forward strand.
GGTAGTGGGTTTTGAGCCACAGGGTCTGGTAGGAGACCAGGGCATAGGCGGCGGAGTGCGATTTGTTGAAGCCGTATCCGGCGAACTTCTCGACGAGGTCGAAGATCTTCATCGCCAGCTCGCCGTCGATGCCGTTGTCCTTCGCCCCCTCCTCGAAGGTGGCACGCTGCTTGGCCATCTCCTCAGGCTTCTTCTTGCCCATGGCGCGGCGCAGCAGGTCGGCGCCGCCGAGACTATATCCCGACAGCACCTGGGCGATCTGCATCACCTGCTCCTGGTAGAGGATGATGCCGTAGGTCGGCTCCAGGATCTCCTTGAGCGACTCGTGCTGGTACTGGGCGTCGGGGTAGGAGACCTCCTCCCGTCCGTGCTTGCGATTGATGAAGTTGTCCACCATCCCCGACTGCAGCGGACCGGGGCGGAACAGCGCCACCAGGGCGATGATGTCCTCGAAACAGTCGGGCTGCAGACGCGAGATGAGCTCCTTCATGCCGCGCGATTCAAGCTGGAACACCGCGGTGGTCCGCGCCGCCTTCAGGTTATCGAAGCACGCCTGGTCATCGAGCGGGATGAACTCGATCTGCGGGCACTCGCCCTCATCTTTACCGGCCAGCCTGAGGGTGTGGCGAATATTATCCAGCGCCCAGTCGATGATGGTGAGGGTGCGCAGGCCGAGGAAGTCGAACTTCACCAGGCCGACCGACTCCACGTCGTTCTTGTCAAACTGGGTGACGACATTGCCGCCCCCCTCCTCGCAGTAGAGCGGCGAGAAGTCGGTGAGGTCGGAGGGGGCGATCACCACCCCGCCTGCGTGCTTGCCTGCGTTGCGTGTGATCCCCTCGAGCTTCATCGCCATGTCGATGAGCTCGGTCACCTCCTCGTCGTTGTCGTAGCGGTCCTTGAGCTCGGGCTCCTGCTCCAGAGCCTTCTCGAGGGTGATACCGATCTCGAAGGGGATCAGCTTGGAGATAGTGTCGACGAAGCCGTAGGGGTGGCCGAAGACACGCCCCACATCACGCACCACCGCCTTCGCCGCCATGGTGCCGTAGGTGATGATCTGGGAGACCTGGTTGCGGCCGTAGGTCTCGGCCACGTAGTCGATCACCCGGTCGCGCCCCTCCATGCAGAAGTCGATGTCGAAGTCGGGCATCGAGACCCGCTCGGGGTTGAGGAAGCGCTCGAAGAGGAGGTCATACTCCAGCGGGTCGAGGTCGGTAATGAGCAGGGCATAGGCCACCAGCGAGCCGGCGCCGGAACCGCGCCCCGGCCCCACCGGCACCCCGTTGTTCTTCGCCCACTTGATAAAGTCGGCAACGATGAGGAAGTAGCCGGGAAAGCCCATCTGCAGGATCACCTCGAGCTCGATCTCGAGGCGCTCGTCGTAGGGCCTGCGCTTTTCGGCAAAGTCGGGGGCGTTGACGTCGAACAGGGTGGTGAGGCGGTACTCCAGCCCCTCGCGCGAGGCCTGGCGGAAGTACTCCGCCTCCGTCAGCCCCGGCGGGATCGGGCTGGTCGGCAGGTAGTAGGTGCCAAGCTGCAGCTCAACGCTGCAGCGCCTGGCGATCTCCACCGTGTTCTCCAGCGCCTCGGGGATGTCGGCAAAGAGCTCTGCCATCTCAGCGGGGCTTTTGAGATACTGCTGTTCCGTGTAGTTGCGCGCACGGCGCGGGTCGTCAAGTGCGCGACCATCATGAATGCAGACACGCACCTCATGGGCCTCGAAGTCATCGGGCTTAAGAAAGCGCACATCATTGGTCGCCACCACAGGGATATTCATCGCCGTAGCCATCGCGACTGCCGCATGGAGGTATCGCTCCTCACCATCACGGCCGGTACGTTGCAGCTCCAGATAGTAGTTATCCGCGAAAATACGCAGCCACTCGGTGAGCTGCGCAGCTGCTGCATCGCGATTACCCGCCAGTAGAGCCTGACCCACATCCCCCTCACGACCGCCGGAGAGGGCGATCAGCCCATCGGCCTGGGCGCGCAGCCAGTCGCGCCGGATGATCGGCACCCCGCGGTGCTGGTTCTGTTGGTAACCCTGAGAGATGAGGCGTGCCAGATTTCTGTAGCCCTGCTGGTTCTTACACAGCAGTACCAGGCGATAGGGCTTGTTCACATCCTCCAGGTTCTCCAGCCAGATATCGGCACCGAAGATCGGCTTCACACCCGCCGCCAGTGCCGCCGTGTAGAACTTAACCATGGCAAAGAGGTTGTTCTGATCCGTCAACGCCACCGCTGGCATCCCCTCCTCACGCGCCGCCGCCACCAACGGCTTGACGCGCACCAGGCCGTCGACCATGGAGAACTCAGAATGGACGCGAAGGTGGATGAAGTTGGGAGACATGGGGTGGAACGTTACCCCTCCATGCTATTCAGGACAAGTCTTGACTTAACGAACCGTGACACGCAGGGCCACAGACTCTCAACCGGTGGCAAGTGAGGCTATACTCACCCAGCCACTTGAACTTGAGGAGTTAATCCCCAAGATAACTACGGAATAAGGCCTGACACTTGCTCGATGCCAGCAGGAGAGAGAGGCTGCCTGGGTTTTGGGGATGGGAATGATGTCTAAAGATATTATAATTCATGGGTTTAGCGATCCCAGACTTGCAAAGTTGGACCGCGAGACAATCAATGGAATGACCCTGCATGCAGATCAGGACTTTGCTCGCCGCTCGATTCCCGGAGCCATCATTATACTGCTGGCGGCACTCATCTCCTCGCTGTTTACAGAGGTCGTCGCAGACAGACCACTCTTCTACTATCTCGTCATCCTGCTATTAAGCGGCAGCGTCGCGTCACGAGTGTTCATCCTTCGCTCTCTCAGCAGGCAGACCCCTGAATCGCTCCCGCAGTGGCAAAGAGGCTTTGTCGTTGCGGTAATGATCACCTCACTCTGCTGGTCTCTCTTACTCACCGGAATCCTGCAATGGTATGGTTTCTCAATCGCCACCATGCTACTCATTATGATGACCGTCGGTATTGCCGGTGGCTCGGCCATTGCACTTTTTATCTGGAAGCGACTGGCTCAGGCATACCTTGGCGTGCTACTTCTGGTACCACTACTCAGTATCGTCACGGTAAAGATAGATGGTCTAGTCTTTGGTGTTCTCTTCTCACTGGTGGTCTACTTCGTTTTTCTTTTCTTTCAGGTCGAGAGATCTAATCGCGAATACTGGCTCGCCCTGCTGAATACAAAATTACTGGAGAATCAGGCTGTAGAGCTCTCCCAGGCAAAACTCGATGCGGAGCGTGCAAGCCTTGCAAAATCGAGCTTTCTCGCCAACATGAGTCACGAGTTACGCACACCGTTAAATGCCATCCTCGGTTTTACACAGATACTGGATGCCGATAAGGGGCTTGCATCGACCCATCATGACAATTTGCGTGAGATCGGTTCTGCCGGACGCCATCTGCTCCAGCTAATCAATGACATTCTCGATTTATCGAAAATTGAGGGTGGACACCTTCAACTTGAGCAGAGAGAGTTTGACCTGTTCAATATGCTGGAGGAGATACGCGCCATCATGTCACCCTCCGCTCACGACAAAGGTATTCAGTTGTCACTTGAGTTACCTGCTGAAATACCCAAACGGGTAACCGGGGATGAACTGAGAATCAGGCAGGTGCTGACTAACCTTTCCGGCAACGCCATAAAGTTTACGGCTGAAGGGGGCGTAATCATCCGCTTATTGAGCGAAAAGAATGGCTTTCGCTTTGAGGTCAGCGACAGCGGAATCGGTATAGCCGCGGAGGTGCTCCCAACCCTCTTCAATCCCTTCACCCAGGCCGACACATCAACGACGCGTCGCTTTGGTGGAACCGGGCTTGGTCTGGCGATTAGCCATCAACTGATCAATGCAATGGGTGGTGAGATCGGCGTTATTAGCAACATCGGCTGCGGTTCAACCTTCTGGTTTCATCTACCACTAAAGCGGTCTGAGTCCTCTGTCAGCACCAGCCGCGACGAGGTCACAGATAACATTTGTGCTGTTACACCGGGCTCCAGTGTACTCGTGGTTGAGGATAATGAGATCAATCAAATGGTGGCAACTGCCCTGTTGCAAAACATGGGACTGACCGTGGTAGCCGCCAATAACGGAAAAGAGGCTCTGGAGATCCTGTCGACAACAACGTTTGATCTTATTCTGATGGATATACAGATGCCTGAGATGGATGGCTATAGCGCCACCATGGAGATCCGTCGTCGCGAAAATCTCGGCGCGACTCGACACACCATCATCGCTATGACCGCACATGCGATGAGCGGTGACCGTGAGCGCTGTCTTGAGGCAGGAATGGACGACTACATAACAAAACCTGTCGACATTGAAGAGCTTACTAAAAAAGTAATAAAATGGTGCCCGCATCAATGATATTGTGAGAATCTTTACCTTTCCTTTTATTCCATAGGAAAAGTGACTGTCTTGCCTGCCACGACTGCTCTGTTAATATCATCACAGAAACTCAATTTAAGGAAAACAGTGTGCGTGAAGTTAAAGAGGTCGACATCTATGTCGACGGAAAGAGAATTATAGAAAACCTTACCCTCAACTATAAGGCCTTCGATATGAAGTCGAATGAGCCGCAGAGTATAACCGCAACCGCCTTTCTACCAAGTGAAGAGTATTTCTCCCAGAGAAGGTCACTGGTTATAGATTTTAAGGATGGTATCTTCGCAAGGGCAAATATCTATGAGAGTCTAAGGCTGGGCGATGAATATCAGAGTGATATGGTAATTGTCGATGCTGGATATTCATTAGAGGAGATGTTGTCCGCCGAATAGTGCGACAATATCCTTACTGCCGTCTCTCATTCTCATGTTCAATCCGTTTTAGGGAGTCAAGCACCGTAATGGTACGCTGCCGCTGCGCCTGAATATCCTGATTGTTGGGATCAAATTCCAGGATTTCATCCCACAAGGCCAATGCCTCTTCGTAACGCTCATCACTATAGTAGTGATTGGCCTTTTGCATCAGATCATCCACATAGTTACTTATTGGCTTAATCAAATCTTCGAGCTTTCTGGTGAGAGTTGCAGTTTTAGTGCTTTTACCAAGTTGATGAGCCAGCGGAATCAGTTTCCTTGCCGTAGAGATGTCATTCTCTTTTATCGCCAACTCACCACCAGCAATCAACTCATCCGCGATACCTTTCGCCTCCCTCTCCAACTCCCATAGCTGCCACTTATATGTTGAGCTGTAGGGCGACACTCTGACATTATCTCGTTGTAACCTTGTCGCCTCAACCAGATATTTTGCGGTCACCACCAGCAACTGTGTCTGCAACTGCTTTGAGGCGGCGCCGTGTCGAGCATTAAACTCACGATAATTCTTTTCAAACTCCTTATCGATCTCAATCAGGTATTCGTGTTTGCGATAAAGATCGATTGCCTTCTTCCAATCTCCGATTGCAATGGCATTACGACTCTCCTTTTGCGTCTTTTCACGTATTGACTCCAGCTCACGATGGAGTCTTGCCGACTGATTTCGTACTGATTTCTTTCGCCTTGCCTGCTCCGACATCTGGGAGTAATAGTCATGCGCCTGGCGATAATCACCTCGCTCTATCGCTGCCGCCATGGAGTGCTCAAGCGAGCCATCATCCACCTGGAAGATTGCGCAACCCGAGCTCAATAGTGCGATGAACAGGATTAGATAACGCATACTAACCTGCCGCTCTATCACTTGCATCAAAGATTAACGACAGATCCCTCTCGAGGCGCAACTGTAGCGGCCCCTTTATCTGGTCAACAAAATAGATAGATGTCGGCTCATTTTTACCCTTAAGAAGGACCTCTCCTCTTTTTGTGCACTCAAACAGCTCTAACACTCTGCCCTGACTGGCAAGAGTCTCGGTGATGGCAATTT